>NZ_JAMXSG010000108.1:0-17459 GCF_024124365.1 Pseudonocardia sp. McavD-2-B | reverse complement strand
GCCACCCCGGGCCCGCCCTGGACGTACTGGTTCTCGACGCCGCCGGGCTCGGGCACGGTGCGCCCGCGCCCGCCGACGACCGGACGACGGCCGCCGCCCCGGAGCCCGGGACCGGCGCGGACATCGGGTCGCGGGGTCCGCCGCGGGCCTGACCGGACGACCCCGCCGGTCGCCACCGCCCGCCACTCCCCCGCACCACCCCGCCGTGCCCCGGTCCCGACCGGGGCGCCCGCCGCCGAGGATCCCTGTGAAGCCACGCCCCGTGCTCTGGCGGGCGCTCATCGCGCTCGCCGTGCTCGCCCTGTCCTCCGTCGTCGCGCTCACCACCGCCCCCACGCTGGGGCTGGACCTGCGCGGCGGCACCCAGATCGTCCTGGAGACCCGCGACACCCCCGAGGTCGCCGCCGACGGCGAGGGCACCGACCGCGTGCTGGAGGTGCTGCGCGGGCGCGTCGACGGGCTCGGTGTCGCCGAGCCCAGCCTGGCCCGGTCCGGGGAGAACCGGATCATCGTCGAGCTCCCCGGGCTGACCGACCCCGCCGAGGCCGCGGAGACCCTCGGCCGGACCGCGCAGCTGACGATGCACCCGGTGCTCGGGATCGGCGACCCCGCCGCCGGGGGCGCCCCCGGCACCGACGAGCAGGGCCAGCCGCTCCAGCTCGGCCCACCGGCGCTGACCGGCGACATGGTGGGCTCGGCGATGTCCTCGCCCAACCCGCAGGGCGTCGGGCACATCGTGAACATCAGCTTCGACGGCGACGGCCCCGCCCGCTGGCAGTCCCTCACCGGCCAGGCCGCGTGCGCGCCGCCCGGCGACCCGCAGCGCCGGGTCGCGATCGTGCTCGACCAGCAGGTCATCTCCTCCCCGCAGGTCGTCGAGGACATCCCGTGCAACGTCGGCATGCTCGGCGGACAGACCCAGATCACCGGCAACTTCTCCCCCGAGCAGGCCTCCGAGCTGGCCGTACTGATCGAGGGCGGCGCCCTCCCGCTGCCCGTGGAGATCATCGAGCAGCGGACCGTCGGCCCGACCCTGGGTGCCGACGCGATCTCCGCGAGCGCCTGGGCCGCGATCATCGGCTCGGCGCTGGCCGGGGCGTTCCTCATCGTGGTCTACCGGCTCGTCGGGCTGGTCGCCGTCGTCGCGCTCGGCGGGTACGCACTCGTCGCCTACTCGGTGCAGACCGGGCTCGGTGCCACGCTGACGCTGCCCGGCCTGGCCGCGTTCGTCCTCGCGGTCGGCATGGCCGTCGACGCGAACGTGCTGATCGCCGAACGTTCCCGCGAGGAGTACGCGGCGAAGCCACGCCTGGAACGCGCCTCGGAGATGGGCTATGCGAACTCGCTGTCCGCGGTCGGCGACGTCGCCGTGACCTCGCTGCTCGCCGCGGTGCTGCTGTTCGGGCTCGCGTCGGGCCCGGTCCGCGGGTTCGGTGTCACGCTGGTCATCGGTGTGGTGGTGTCGCTGTTCTCGGCGCTGGTGCTGTCCCGGCTGCTCACCCTGGCCGTCCTCCGGATCCCCGCGGTGAAGCGCAGGCCGGGCATCACCGGCATCACCGGGGTCGGCCCGGTCCGGCGCAGGCTCGAGGCGAGGGACCCCGGGTTCCTGCGGCGGCCCGGGCGGTACCTCGCCGTCGCCGGGGTCGTGGTGGTCGTGATGGTGTCCGGACTGTTCGTGCGCGGCCTGGAGCTCGGAGTCGAGTTCACCGGCGGCCGGCTGGTCGAGTTCACGACGACGGACCCGGTGGGCGTGGAGCAGGTCCGCGACGCCGTCGCCACCACCGGGATCGGCGGGCTCACCGTCACCGAGACCGGCGACGGCGCGGTCGCGCTGCGCTCCGGAGAGCTCACCGACGCCCAGGTCGGGCAGCTGCGCGAGGTCGTCGGCGCGGCCGGTGGCGGCGCCGAACTGCTGCGCGACGAGCTCATCGGCCCCAGCCTCGGTGCCGAGCTGGCCCGCGGCGGGATCATCGCGCTGGGCGTCGCGCTCGCCGCGCAGTTCCTGTATCTGGCGTTCCGGTTCCGCTGGACGCTCGGCGCCGGCGCGGTCGCGGCGCTGCTGACCAACGCGCTGGTGGTGGTCGGGGTGTTCGCCTGGACCGGGCGCACCGCCGACGGCGTGTTCCTCGCGGCGCTGCTCACCGTCATCGGCTACTCGGTCAACGACACCGTGGTCGTGTTCGACCGCGTGCGCGAGCACTGGGCACGCGATGCGAAGGCGCCGTTCCACCGGGCCGTGGGGTCGGCGGTGCTCTCGACGCTGCCGCGGACGGTGAACACCGGCATCTCGACGCTGACGATCCTGGTCATGCTGCTGTTCCTCGGCGGGGCGACCCTCGGGGACTTCGCACTGGCGCTGATCGTGGGCATCGTGGTCGGCACGGTGTCGACGATCGTCGTCGCCGGGCCGGTGTCGATCCTGCTGCAGCAGCGCTGGACCGGGCCCGCGCCGCGGACCTCCGGAGCGAAGCAGCCGGTCGGCAAGGCGGGACGGCGACACCCCTCGAAGGCCGACCGGGCACGGCGCCGCGCCGGCGACGGCGCGGTCGTCTGAGTGCGGCTCGCTCAGGTGCGGTCCCCGAGGTCGAGGCGCTCGCCGCAGCGGTCGATCCCGGCGCGGATCATCGCGCCGTAGCCGTCGTCGGGCAGCGCCCCCACCCGGTCCCGGGCCCGGGTCAGATGGTGGCGCGCCCGGTCGTCGCAGCCGAGGCGGCGGTGCACGTCGGCGAGGTTCAGGTGCAGCGACGGCAGGAACCCGCCGACCGTCAGCCCGGCGTAGTGGCGCTGCGCCCGCTCGTCGGTCAGCTCCTCGGCGGCGGCCAGGGCGCGCTCGTCCCACACCAGCTCGGCGTGCGGGTCGTCCTGCACGTCCGCGGCGTAGTGGGCCAGCGTGCACCGGTGGAACGGGTCGCCGTCGGCGGTCACCTGCTCCCACAGGGCCTCGAACCGGGCGCGGGCCCCGGCCCGGTCACCGGCACGGCCCGCCTCGACGGCGGCGCCGACGGCGTCCATGACGGGATCGGCGGTGACGGGCTGGTCCACGGGGGCCTCCGGCGCTCGGGGGGGTGGGTCGGGACGCATGCTGCACCGGACCCCCGACAGTTCCGTTCAGCCGCGGGGCAGCTCCCGCCGGCGCGCCTCGACCGTCCGGCCGGGCGCGACCCGCCCGCCGACGGTCACCCTGGCGGTCCGCACGACGCCGCGGCCGTCGGTCCAGCCGACGTCGACGGGCTCCGGTCCCGCGGTCGTCCCGAGCACCGTCGCGCTCACCCGGATGGTTCCGGCCGCCCGGGCGGCGGCGGTCTCGGCGGCGTCGCCGACCGCGATAGCCGGCAGCAGGAGCAGTCCGGCCGCGACGGGCCCATGGCAGCTCCGCACCCTGGGTCGACACGTCCGATGCGGACGGGCGCTGTCCGCGTCGGGGGCCAGGATCGTCGCCGTGACCCCGACCCTGCAGATCGCGTTCGACGCCGCCGACCCACATGCCCTCGCGCGGTTCTGGGCGGCCGCCCTCGGCTACGAGGTGGAGGACCACACCGCCGTCGTCGACGGTCTGCTGGCCGCCGGCCACCTCGGCGAGGCCGACGTGCTCGTCGACGGCGACCGGCGCGGCTTCCGCGACGTCGCCACCGCCCGCGGGCCGGGTCCGCGGCTGTTCGTACAGCGGGTGCCGGAGCCGAAGTCGGCCAAGAACCGGGTGCACCTGGACCTGCAGGTCGGTCCGGAGGAGGCCCCCGCGGAGGTGGAGCGCCTGGTCGCGCTCGGCGCCCGGGTGCTGTGGACGACGGCCGACCGCGGCCCGGTCACCACCACCCTGTGCGACCCCGAAGGCAACGAGTTCTGCGTGACCTGAGGTCGCCGCGAGCGGCTCAGCCGGGCTCGAAGTCGTAGGTCCGCCCGCCGACCCGGAGCAGG
The DNA here is from genome assembly GCF_024124365.1 of Pseudonocardia sp. McavD-2-B. NCBI lineage: Bacteria > Bacillati > Actinomycetota > Actinomycetes > Pseudonocardiales > Pseudonocardiaceae > Pseudonocardia > Pseudonocardia sp. McavD-2-B. The sequence continues at coordinate 13,544 of NZ_JAMXSG010000108.1, read as the reverse complement.
TCGACGGCCGAGACCAGGCCGGCGTCGCCGCCGCCCTGGTTGAACCCGGCGGCGTAGGCGGTCATGTCCGGGTACGCGGCCATGATGTCGGACAGCGTGCGCTGCTCGCCGCCGTCGCGGCACTGCCGGTAGGCGTCGACCCGGCCGATCTGCCGGGTCGTGCAGTACGTGCCGGACCCGACGTCGTAGCGGGTCCAGGTGCCGGCCGGTGCGCGGTCGGGCAGGTAGGTGAGGACGTACAGGTCGCCGGCCTCCAGGGTGCCGCCGTTCACGTCGACGGCGATCGCGAACGACGGCATCGCCCCGCTCGACGACGCCGGGTCGCGGTACGCCCAGTAGCTCGCGTCGGTGAACCGGGACAACGGGCCGGCGACCTGGTCGGTGACGTACTGGCGCTTGTCCCCGTCGCCCGGGGTGCGCAGCTCGAGGGCGCCGCTGCCGCCGTCGGGCGGGGCACCGTGGCGGGCGGTGAACTCGCGGCTGCCGGAACCCTCGTCGAGGGTCCCGGCGAACTGGTTCGACGCCGCCGGGGTGACGGTCACCCGCCCCGAGGGGCCGAACGGGCCGACCGCGACGGCGGGCTGCAGCGAGGCGAGCCCCACGAGCGCGACGACGGCCGCGGCCGTGGCGATCAGTCCGTTCCGTCGTCCTCGACGCATCCGCCCTCCCCGAAGCCGGTCGTGGGGATCAACGACCGGGGACGCCCGGGGATACCGCCCGGTTCAGGCCAGCAGCGTGCCCGGCGCCGCCTCGTAGGGCTGGAAGAAGTCGTTGGCGGGCGCCCCGGCGAGGGTGAGCACCAGCGCGGGCACCGCGACGCCGTCGATCTGCTCGCGGAGGATGTCGGCGTGCCCCGCGTGCCGGGCGAACTCCTCGACCAGGTGCACCAGGTAGTAGCGGGCGTGGATCGGCCGCGCGTCGTGGATCCCGTGCCAGGGGGCGGGCGGGGCGGTCGAGTCGCCGGCCGGGTCGGTCTTCGCGACGGTGGCGAGCAGCTCGGCCCGGACCCGGTCGAACTCCTCGACGGTCGCGGCGACGGTCTCGTCGTCGCCGACGGTGAAGCTGCCGGTGAACAGGGCGACCGCGGCCGCGTCGAGCGGCTGCTCGGTGACGTCACCGGTCAGCCGGTCCAGCGCGCCGCGCATGCAGTAGGCGGCGTGCTTGACCAGGCCATCGACGGACAGCGCGCTGCGGCACGGCGTCGCGCGGGCCTGTTCCTCGGTGAGGCCGAGAAGCGCGGAGCGGATCGCCGTGAGCTGCTGGTCGATGTAGTTCAGGAGGCCGGTGACCTCGTCGTGGCGGGCGGGTGCGTACATGGGGTCCTCCGGGTGCTCGGGAGCGGTGCGAGGACGACTGTGCCGCCCGACGCGGTCAGGTCCGGTCCTCGATGGAGGAGGAGCTGCGACCGGTCCCATGGGAACCACCCGAGCGACGCAGCACACGTGGGAATCCACTGGTCGGCCGGCCGTCGCCGTGTTTCGCTCTCGATCACGACCCGTTCGGTGAGGAGCCGCCGTGATCGAACCGTCCGCAGCGCTGGGGGTTGTCGTGATCGCCCTCGGCATGGTCCTCACCCCGGGGCCGAACATGGTGTACCTGACCTCGCGCGCGATCTCGCAGGGCCGACGCGCCGGACTCGTGTCGCTCGCCGGTACCGCGGTGGGCTTCCTCTGCTATCTCCTCGCCGCGACGGCCGGTCTCTCGGCGCTGTTCGTCGCCGTCCCCGCCGCCTACACCACGGTCAAGATCGCGGGAGCGCTCTACCTCGCGTGGCTGGCCTGGGGCATGTTGCGCCCCGGCGGCACCTCGCCGTTCGCGGCCCGTGACCTCGCTCCCGAGCGCGATCGGCGCCTGTTCGGCATGGGGCTGCTCACCAACCTGCTGAACCCGAAGATCGCGCTGATGTACGCCGCGCTGCTGCCGCAGTTCGTCGATCCCCACGGCGCCACCGGGAGCCAGCTCCTGCAGCTCGGGGCGGTCCAGATCGTCGTCGCGGTGACCGTCAACGGGCTGATCGTCCTCACCGCCGCGTCCGTCTCGGGCTTCCTGGCCGCGCGACCGCGGGCGATGACCGTCCAGCGGTGGGTCGCGGGCACCGTGCTCGGTGGGTTCGCGGTCAGGACCGCGCTCGGGCCCTCCCCCACCACGACCTGAGCCCGGCCGGTCCGGTGTCGACCGGGCAGGTCAGGGGGCCGGTGTGCGGACGAGTCGGTCTGTAAGCCGGATCCTGTTCCCGGGCACCTCACGGTGCTCCGTTCGGCGACCATCCATCTCGGCCTGCCGTCGCCGGCAGGCTCCAGCGGTCCACCCGCAGGCTCGGGCGGGCAGCCCTCATGCGCCTGCGCAGCCGTACACGTACGGCCTCTCGACCTTGCTCCGGGTGGGGTTTACCGAGCCACCCCGGTCACCCGGGGTGCTGGTGGTCTCTTACACCACCGTTTCACCCTTACCCCGCGGCTCCGGGGAGCCGCGTGGCGGTCTGTTCTCTGTGGCACTGTCCCGCGGGTCGCCCCGGGTTGCCGTTGACAACCACCCTGCCCTGTGGAGTCCGGACTTTCCTCGGCGGGACCCGGAGGTCCCGCCGCGGCCGCCCGACCGACTCGTCCGCGTACACGAGGATACTCACGCCGCGACGGCGGCCCGCACGACCTCCGCCAGTTCGTCGCGGCCGGGGCCGTCGGCGAGCGGCGCCCGCCATCCGCCCTGGTAGACGGCGCGGGCGAGCGGCTCCACCGGGTCGAGGGACTCCGGGCCGGCGAGCATCGCGAGGTAGGGCCCGAGCGCCGGCGCGATCCGCGGGTCGGCCGCGGCGGCGGCGAGGATCAGGTCGCTCGGGATGCGCCGGGTGAGGTCGACGTCGCCGCCGGACCACACGCGTCGCCAGTGGTCGTCGGAGCGGGTGTGGTCGTGCACCCACGGGAGCATCGCGGCGTCGCACCACGCCCCGAACGAGGCGGCGTCGCCGGTGTCGACGCGGTCGAGCAGCGCCCGGACCTGCATCGCGGTGGTGGCGAGGCCGCGGCCGAACATCGGGGTGGTGGTGCAGACGGCGTCGCCGAGCAGCACCAGCCCGCCGACGTCGGGCTGGGCGCGGTAGTGGTTGTACAGCCGTCCGCCGGGCAGCACCGGGGTGATCGGTGCGGACCGGTCGGGGTCGGTCCAGTCGCACAGCCCGGGGACGGCGCGGCAGGCGGCGGTGAACGCGGCCTCGTGACGGAGGTCGTGCAGCGCGCCGGCCGGGCGGACGAGGAGCACCGAGAAGATCCCGCGCTCGTGCCGGAACACGATCACCTGGTAGCCGTCGAGCCGGGCCTCCCAGGCGAGCGGGTTGCTCATCGGACCGGGCTCGGCGCCGTCGTGCAGCCGGTACTGGCGGCTGACGTAGGCGATGCCGGTGTCGCCGCCCGCGACCGGTGCCGGGCCGAGGTCCCGGGTCACCCGGCCGTTGCGGCCCGAGGCGTCGACGACCAGGTCGGTGGGGAGGTGTTCGCCGTCGACGACGAGCCCCCGGGCCCGGCCGTCCTCGACGCCCACCCGGTCGACGTGGCCGCGGCGCAGGGTCAGCCCCGGCTCCCGGGCCGCGACCGAGCGCAGTGCCCGCTCGAAGGTCTCCCGCCGCACCCGCATCCCGGCGGGCAGGCGGGTGCCGTCGTCGAGTACGAAGGCGAGCGGCTCGGCGCCGGCGGCCAGGCAGGCGTCCCACGCCTCGGGCAGCTCCGCGCGCAACGCCTCCCCCATCTGCTGGCGGACGCCGTGCGGGTGGTGGAACTGCATGACCCCGCGCCGCGCCCAGCGGCCGCCGGTGTCCGGTCCGGGGTCGGGGTCGACCGCGACGACCGCGTGCCCGCGTCGCGCCAGCGCGGCCCCGAGGAGCAGGCCCGCGGGGCCGGCGCCGATGATGCCCACCTGCACGACGACCTCCCGGCTATATTGACTGCACTCAGAGTGCACCGAATTGAGGGTGATGTCCAGTGACGCGGGCCTACCGCTCCACGACGCGCGACGAGCGGGCGCGCGCGACCCGGCGGACCGTCGTCGCGGCGGCGGCGGAGCTGTTCGTCCGCGACGGATGGACCGCCACCACCCTCGACGCCGTCGCCGCGGCCGCCGGGGTCAGCCGCCGGACCGTCGTCAACGCCGCCGGAGGCAAGCCGGCGCTGCTGTCGCTGGCCTGGGACCACACTCTCGTCGGCGACGACGAGCCGGTCCCGATGGCCGAGCGGCCCGCCGTCGCGCGGATCCTGGCACGCACCGACCCGGCCGGCGCGGTCGCCGCCTGGGTGGACATGGTCGTCGGGGTCCAGGGCCGCGCCGCGCCGCTGGCCGCGGTGATCGACGCGGCCGCGGACGTCGACGCCGACGTCGCCGCCCTGCGCGACCGTGCCGAGACCGAGCGTCTCGCCGGGGCCCGGGCGTTCGCCGCCCACCTGGCGACGCTGGACCCGGACCTCGACCCCGGCCCGGTCGCGGACCTGGCGTGGACGCTGAACGACGGCACGTCCTACCGGCGCCTGGTCGTGCTGCGTGGCTGGCCGGTCGATCGCTACCGGGACTGGCTGGTCACGGTCGCGCAGTGCTCGCTGCTCACGTCCCGCAGAACGTCGTGAACGGCGGCGAGTCCGGTCCCGCGGGCTGGGCGTAGCGCTCGTAGCCCTCGCGCTCGGTGAACGGGTCCGCGAGGACCTGCAGCAGCCACTGCACCGGCTCCAGGTCCCCCTCGACGGCGGCGCCCAGCGCCTCCTCGACCAGGTGGTTGCGCGGCACGTAGACCGGGTTGACCCGGTCCATCGCGTCGGCGTCCGGACCGGCTGCCCGCCAGGACTCCAGCCACGGGTCCAGCGCGGCTGGGTCGGAGAGCAGGGCGCGGACCGGCCCGGCGTCGCCCCGGGCGGCCTCGGACAGCCGTCGGAAGAACAGGGTGTGGTCGGGCTTCTGGTCCTCGATCACCGCGAACAGGTCGGCGAGCAGCTCCGGGGTCCCGACGCCGATCTTGGCGAGGTAGCCGCGGTCCCGGGCGGCGAGGTAGGCGTCGGCGAAGCCCGCCAGCTCCTCGGTCGCGAGGCGCACCGCCTCCTCCTGGGAGTCGGCGAACAGCCCCAGCAGCGACTCGCCGAGCCGGGCGAGGTTCCACTGGGCGATGCCGGGCTGGTTGCCGTAGGCGTAGCGACCACCGGAGTCGATCGAGGAGTACCAGGTCGCCGGGTCGTGGGCGTCGAGGAAGGCGCACGGGCCGTAGTCGATGGTCTCGCCGGAAATCGTCATGTTGTCGGTGTTCATGACGCCGTGCACGAACCCGATCTGCATCCAGCGCGCGACGAGCTCGGCCTGGACGGCGATCACCGCGCGGTAGAGCTCCAGCGGCGAGGACGCCTGCGGGTGGTGCCGGGCGATCGCGTACTCCGCGAGCCGGCGCAGCACGTCGACCTCCCCCGTGGCGGCCGCGAACTGGAAGGTCCCCACCCGCAGGTGGCTGGCCGCGGTGCGGGCGAGCACGGCGCCCGGCTCCGGGCCGCGGTCGCGCAGCACGGGCTCGCCGGTGGCGACGACGGCCAGCGACCGCGTGGAGGGCACCCCCAGCGCATGCATCGCCTCGGAGATCACGTACTCGCGCAGCATCGGCCCGAGCGGGGCCCTCCCGTCGCCGCCGCGGGCGAACGGGGTACGTCCGGACCCCTTGAGGTGCAGGTCGCGGCGGGCGCCGTCGGGGGTGACCAGCTCGCCGACGAGCAGCGCACGCCCGTCGCCGAGCCGCGGCGAGTAGTTGCCGAACTGGTGCCCGGCATACGCCTGCGCGACGGTCGTCGCCGAGTCGGGCACGGTCGTGCCGGTGAGCAGCGCGACGCCCTCGGGGGTGCGCAGCTGCGCCGGGTCGAGGCCCAGCTCACCGGCCAGGGACTCGTTGAGCAGCACCAGCCGTGCGTCCGGCGCCGGGGCGGCCTGCCAGGGCAGGTAGAGCCCGTCCAGGTCGCGGACGAACGTGTTCTCGAACGCGATCTCGGTGGCAGCGGTCATGGGTTCCAGGCTACGGACCCGCACGGTCGGCTGCCGGGGAGGACCGCGGCGTTGCACCGGGATACCGTCCGGTGGTGATCGACCTCTCCCAGCCGTGGGCGCTGGTGTTCCTGCTGGTGGCCGGGCTGCTCGCGGGTGCGGTGAACGCCGTCGCGGGCGGCGGGTCGCTGCTGGTGTTCCCGGCGCTGCTCGGGGTGGGGTTCCCGCCGCTGGCGGCGAACGTCACCAACTCGGTCGCCCAGTGGCCGGGCTACGCCGGGCTGGTGCTCGGGGCCCGCCGCGAGCTGCCCGGGCAGGGCAGGCGGATCGCGGTCACCGCGGTCGCCGCGGCCCTGGGCAGCGGAGTGGGCTGCACCCTGCTGCTGGTGCTGCCCAGCAGCGTGTTCGACGCCGTCGTGCCCGTCCTGGTGATCCTGGCCAGCCTCACGATGGCGGTCGGGCCGTGGCTCAAGCGCCGGATCGGCGACCCGGCCGCCCGGGGGCGGGACCGCACCCCGGCGCTGCTGGTCGCGGTGTTCCTCGCCGCGGTCTACGGCGGCTACTTCGGCGGCGCCCTGGGCGTGGTGCTGATCTCGGCACTGTCGCTGTTCGCCCACGACGAGCTGCGCAGGCTCAACGCGCTCAAGGGCGTGCTGTCGCTGGTCGTCGCGACGGTGACGGTCGTCGTGTTCGCCCTCGGCGCGCCGGTCGACTGGCTCGCCGTCGCGCTGCTCGCCCCGACCACGCTGGTCGGCGGCTACGTCGGCGCCCTGGTCGCGCGGCGGATGCCGGAGACCCTGCTGCGCTGGGCGGTGGTCCTGCTGGGCCTGGCCGTCGGCGTCGCGCTGCTGTTCACGTGAGCCTCCTGCTGGCGGTCGCCCTGCTGGCCGCGGTCCTGGCCGCCGCGACGCTGCGCCCGTTCGGGCTGCCCGAGGCCGTGGTCGCGGTCCCGGCGGCACTGGTCGCCGTCGTCGCCGGGCTGGTGACCCCGGCCGGGGCGTGGACCGAGATCGGCGAGCTCGCCCCGACCGTCGGGTTCCTCGCCGCGATCCTGCTGCTCGGGCACCTCGCCGACGCCGAGGGTGTGTTCCGCTGGCTGGGCGCGCGGCTCGCGACGGCGTCGGCCGGGTCCCCGCGACGGCTGCTGGTCGCCGTCTTCACCGCGGCGGCCGGGACGACCGCGGTCCTGAGCCTGGACGCGACGGTGGTCCTGCTGACTCCGGTGGTGCTGGCGACGGCGGCCCGGCTGGGGGTGGCGTCGCGGCCGCACTCGTTCGCCTGCGCGCACCTGTCGAACTCGGCGTCGGGGCTGCTGCCGGTGTCGAACCTGACGAACCTGCTGGCGTTCTCGGCGTCGGGGGTGGGGTTCCTGACCTTCGCGGGGCTGATGGTCGGGCCGTGGGTGGCGGTGATCGTCGTCGAGTACCTGGTGCTGCGGTGGGTGTTCCGGCGCGACCTGGCGGCGGCGCCGGAGCCGGCGCCGGCCGACCCCGCGGTGCCCACCCCGGCGGCACCGGTCGTCGCGCTGTTGGTGCTCGGGCTGACCCTGGCCGGGTTCGCGCTGGCCTCGCCGCTGGGCGTCGAACCGGGCTGGGTCGCCGCGGCCGGGGCCGCGGTGCTGGCGGTGCGGGCGCTGGTGCGGCGCGAGACCGGGCCGCTGCGCCTGGTCACCGCGGCCTCCCCCGGGTTCTGCCTGTTCGTGCTGGCCCTGGGCGTGGTCGTCGCCGGGATCGGTGCCCAGGGGCTGTCGGGCTGGATCGGTGCGCTGCTGCCCGCCGCCCCGGACCTGACCGGGCTGCTGGTCACCGCGGCCGTCGCGGCGGTGCTGGCGAACCTGGTGAACAACCTGCCCGCGACGCTGGTGCTGCTCACCGCACTCGGCCCGGCCGCGCACCCCGGCCTGGTGCTGGCGATGCTGCTGGGCGTCAACATCGGGCCGAACCTGACCTACGCCGGGTCGCTCGCGACGCTGCTGTGGCGGCGTATCGCCACCGGTTACGGCGACCCGCCGCGGCTCGGCACGTTCCTGCGGCTGGGGGCGCTCACCGTCCCGCTGGGCCTGCTCGCCGCGACGACCGCGCTCTGGGCCGCACTGGCGGTGCTTCCCCGGTAGCGGCACGGCCCGGACGGCACGACGGCCCCGCCCGGAAGGGGCGGGGCCGGTCGCGGACGGTGGGCAGGGATCAGAACTCGTGGGCCATGTCGTGGCCGAGGTCGGTGTCCGGGTCCATCTCGCGGGCCGGGACACCCATCGGGCGTGAGCTGCCGCGCCGCTGCTGGGGCAGCCGCGCGATCACCTTCATCTCGTGTGCCAGGTCGTAGCCGTAGTCGTGCTCGTGGATCTGCGACATCGCTGTCCTCACCGTCTCCCTGTTCCCCGCCGACACCGAGACTGTCGTTCACGCTCCGTAGGTTGACCACCCCGTACGGTGCACGCGAAGCATCGCTCAGGTGAGGAAGGGGTACAACTGTCCGGAGTCGACACCGCCCGAACGGGTCAGGACGGTATCGATCCAGCAGGCGGTGACGGGCCGGTGGCTACCGGAGGTCGTCCAGGTAGGACGTCTCGTTGACCAGACGCACCGAGGCGCCCCCGTCGGGGTAGAAGTCGGCGATGTTGAGGCAGGCCAGGTCCAGGTGCATGCGGTAGAGCACCTCGTCGCCGACGCCGAGCGCGGTGCGCAGCAGCATCTTGATCGGCGTGACGTGGCTGACCAGGACCACCGTCCGACCGGCGAACTCCTCGACGATCCGGGCCCGCTCGGCCTCGACCCGCTCCCCCACCGCGCGGAAGCTCTCGCCGCCCGGCGGTTCGACGTCGGCGGATCCGAGCCAGCGGCCGTGCAGCTCGGGGTCGCGCTCGCGGGCCTCGGTAAAGGTGAGACCCTCCCAGCCACCGAAGTCGGTCTCGATCAGGCGGTCGCGGACCTCGAGGTCGGCCCCGGTCGTCTCGGCGACGGCGGCCGCGGTCTGGCGGGCCCGGCGCAGCGGCGAGGACAGCACCACGGCCGGTTCGACGCCCTGGCCCGACAGCCGGGTCGCCAGCGCGCGGGCCGCGGCGGCGGCCTGCTTCTGGCCCAGCTCGGTCAGCTCGGGATCGCCGTGGCCGGAGTAGCGGCGCTCGACCGACAGCTCGGTCTGGCCGTGGCGCAGCAGGATCAGCCGCGTCGGGGAGCCCGTCTGCCCGGTCCACGCGGCCGCGGCGGCCGCGGAGTCCGTCGACGCGGTCGCGTCCGCGGGCGGCTTCGGCGCCGGTCCCACCGCCCCGGACGGGTCCAGGCTGGGGTTCGACTCCCCGTCCATCGCCCGGTTGGCGAGCGCGTCGGCGCGGGCGTTGTCCTTGCGCGGGACCCACACGAAGGTGACCGCGTCGAAGCCCGCGGCCAGCTCGCGGGCGGTGTCGGCGAGCTCCTGCAGCGGCGGGTGCTTGATCTTCCAGCGCCCGCTCATCTGCTCGACGACGAGCTTGGAGTCCATCCGGGCCTCGACCTCGGTGGCCCCCAGGTCGTGGGCGGCCCTCAGCCCGGCGATCAGGCCGCGGTACTCGGCGACGTTGTTGGTGGTGGTCCCGAGGCCGTCGTAGACCTCCCCGAGCACCTGGCGGGCGCCGGCGTCGAGCACGACCGCGCCGTAGCCGGCGGGCCCGGGGTTGCCGCGGGAGCCGCCGTCCGCCTCGACGACCAGCCTCACCTGCCACGCACCAGGATCGCGCCGCACTCCTCGCAGTGGACGACCTCGTCGGCGGCCGCCGTGCGGACCTGCCCGAGGAAGGTCCGGTCGAGCTCGAGCCGGCACGCGCCGCAGCGGGACTCGCGCAGCTGTCCGGCCGCGACCCGGCCGCCGGCGCGGATGCGCTCGTAGTCGGCGAGCAGGTCCGCGGGCAACGCGGCGACGACCTCGGTGCGGGCACGGTCGCGTCCGGCGCGGGTGGCGTCGATGTCGCCCTCGGCGGACTCGCGCTTCGCGGTCACCTCGCCGAGGGCGGTCTCGGCCTCGGCGAGCTCGCCGCGGGCGTGGTCGAGCTCGATGCCGACGGCCTCGCGCTCCTCCATGATCCCCAGCTGCTCGTCCTCCAGGACGCCCTGGCGGCGGGCGAGGGTGTCGAGCTCGTGCTGCAGCTCGGTGGCCTGCTTCGCGGAGATGCCCGAGCCGGCGAGCAGGGTGTGGTCGCGCTCGGTGCGGGCCCGGACACCGTCGATGTCGCGTTCGAGCCGGGCGATGTCGCGGTCGAGGTCACCGGCGCGGGTCTCGGCGCGGACCAGGGCGTCGCGCGCCGCACGGACCCGCTGCTCGGCCTCGTCCAGCTGCGCGAGTTCGGGCAGCGTCGAGCGCCGGTGGGTGAGCCGGCCGATCTCGGCGTCCACCTCGGCCAGCGTCACCAGCTTCGCCTGCGCGGTGGGATCGGCCTTCATGCACTCGCCTCCGGTTGTCCTGCTGTCGTGTCGGATCCGCTGCTCGGGGCGGCGGTGGTCCAGGGGTCGGTACGGGCCCGCGAGACCGCGACCGAGACGCTACCTGCGAGGGCCTCGGCCACGACCCCGGCCGCCTGCCCGCACCACGGCCACTCCGAGGCCCAGTGGGCGACGTCGACCAGCGCGGGGGTCGGGCCGCCGGGGCCGGTCCCGGCGAGCGCGTGCTCGGACGCGGGGTGGTGGCGCAGGTCGGCGGTGACGAACGCGTCGACGCCGGCCCGGGCGGCCGAGTCCAGGGCCGAGTCCCCGGCGCCGCCGCAGACCGCGACCCGGCGGATCGGGCGCTCCGGGTCCCCGGCACCGCGCACCCCCCATACGGTGGCGGGCAGCGCCGCGGCGACCCGGCGGGTGAATGCCGCGAACGGCTCGGCGGCGGCGAGCTCGCCGACCCGGCCCAGCCCCAGCGACGACGGCAGCGGCGCCATCTCCAGCAGGTCGAAGGCCGGTTCCTCGTAGGGGTGCGCGGCCCGCAGCGCGGCGACGACGTCGCGGCGCCGCGACCGGGGCAGCACCATCTCCAGCCGGGTCTCCGCGACGCGCTCCAGGCGGCCGACCGACCCGATGACCGGGGCGGCGCCGTCGAGGGGAAGGAACTGGCCGGTCCCGGCGGTGGCGAACGAGCAGTGCGAGTAGTTGCCGATCGCGCCGGCACCGGCGTCGGACAGGGCGGTGTGCACGGCGGCGATCGACGGGCCGACCGGCACGAACGTGACGATCTTGTCCAGGGCCGGGCCGGGCTCCGGTTCCAGCGGGCCGGACACGGTCAGCCCGAGGGCGGCGGCGAGCGCGTCGGAGACGCCCGGGTCGGCGACGTCGGCGTTGGTGTGCGCGGTGAACAGCGCGACCCCGGCCCGGATCAGCCGGTGCAGCAGGGCGCCCTTGGGGGTGTCGGCGCCGACGCCGTGCACCCCGCGGAGCAGCAGTGGGTGGTGGGTGACCAGCAGCTGGGCGCCGGAGGAGATCGCCTCGTCGACGGTCTCCGGGGTGGGGTCGACGGCGAACAGCACCCGGGAGACGGTGTCGTCGGGGTCGCCGCAGACCAGGCCGACCGCGTCCCAGTCCATGGCCAGCCGGGGCGGGTAGGCGGCGTCGAGGGCGGCGACGACGTCGCGCACCGTGCTCACGCCGACACCGCCAGCCGGCGCAGTGCGGCGTCGAGGGACTCGACGAGGCGGCGGACCGTCTCCGGCGGGCGGACCGCGACGCGCAGGTGGTCGGGCCCGAGACCGGGGAAGGTGTCGCCGCGGCGCACCGCGATCCCGGCCTCGCGCAGCAGGCGCCGCACCGCCTCGCCGGTGCCGTCGGGCAGGTGCAGCAGCAGGTACGGGGCGGGCCCCGCCGACACGCCGACGCCGTCGAGGCCCGACAGCGCCGCGGCCATCGAGACGCGGTGTGCGGCAAGCTCGCGGGCCTTGCGGTCCGCGGCGGAGACCGCGTCGGGCTCGCAGCAGGCGATGACCGCCTCCAGGGCGGGGGTGGAGACCGGCCACAGCGGGCGGGACGCGGCGAGCCGGGCCAGCAGAGCGGGGGCGCCGAGCGCATAGCCGGCGCGCAACCCGGCCAGCGCCCAGGTCTTGGTCAGCGAGCGGAACACCAGCAGGCCGGGCACGCCCGCGTCGCCGGCGAGGGTCTCCGGCTCGCCGGGGACGGCGTCGGCGAACGCCTCGTCGACGAGCAGGGTCCGCCCCGGGCGGGCGAGCGCACGCAGCGCGGCGGCCGGGTGCAGCACCCCGGTGGGGTTCGTCGGGTTCCCGACGACGACGAGGTCGGCCTCCTCGGGCACCGCGGCCGGGTCGAGCGCGTGCCCGGTCGCGGCGTCGGTCAGCACCCGCACCACGTCCACCCCGCCACCGCGCAGCGCGGCCTCCGGCTCGGTGAACCCGGGGTGCACGACGGCGGCGAGCCGGGGGCGCAGCGACGGGAGCAGCGCGAAGCCCTCCGCGCTGCCCGCGAGCACCAGCACCTCGTCCGCGCCGCGACCGTGCCGCGCCGCGACGGTGGCGCGGGCGCGGGCGTCGTGGTCGGCCCGCGGGTAGCGGCCGAGTCCGTCCAGGGTCGCGACGAGCCGGTCCCGCAGCCAGGGCGGGGGGCCGTCGCCGATCACGTTGACGGCGAAGTCGACGAGCCCGTCGGTGGCCTCGGCGTCGCCGTGGTGCCGCAGGTCGTGCCCGCCCGCGTGATCCGTCCCGGCCGCATGGTGATCGAACGGCATCGGGCCACCCTACGGCGCGCACCGGTGCGCGGTGGACAATGGCCCGGCCACCACACCCGAGCGTCAGGGTCGACGTCGGTGCCCCCGCTCCCCGGAGGAACGTCGCAGTGAACGTCGTCTTCGTCTGTACCGGCAACATCTGCCGGTCCCCGATCGCCGAGAAGATCCTCGCCGCCGAGGTCGAGGCCGCCGGGCTGGCCGACCGGGTGCGCGTGACCAGCGCCGGGACCGGCCACTGGCACATCGGGCAGCCCATGGACGAGCGCGCCGCCCAGGTGCTGACCGAGCACGGTCACGACACCGCCCACAGCGCCCGCCAGGTCGACTCGGAGATCCTCTCCGCGGACCTGCTGGTGGCGCTGGACATGGGGCACCTGCGGACCCTCGAGCAGTCGGTGCCCGATCCCAAGCGGGTCCGGCTGCTGCGCTCGTTCGACCCGGCAGCCCCCGCGGGTGCCGAGGTGCCCGACCCCTACTACGGCGGCCCGGACGGGTTCGCCGAGGTCCACGCCATGATCGTCGCGGCGATGCCGGGCCTGGTCGAGCACGTCACCCGGAACGCATGACCGACCGCGTCGCCCGGCTGACCGGTCGTGCGGTGCGCGACGGGCCGGCCGGGCACCCCCCGCACGCGACCCTGGACGACGGCACCGTCGTCGTGGTCAAGGACGCCTCGGCGGACCCGGGAGCGGCCCCGGCCGAGGCCGCCGGGCTGCGCTGGATCGCGGTGCCGGGCGGACCGCCGGTCCCCCGTGTGCTCGGCGCCGACGACGCGGTCCTGGTCACCGAGCTCGTCCCCCCGGGCCGGGCGACGCCCGGCGCCGCGGAGCGGTTCGGCCGGGAGCTGGCGACGCTGCACGCCGCGGGCG
>NZ_JAMXSG010000107.1:0-17498 GCF_024124365.1 Pseudonocardia sp. McavD-2-B | reverse complement strand
GCCTGGCTGTTCGTCATCTGGCACTGCTGGCAGGACAACCTCGCCTACGACCCCACCCGACACCGCGCCCTCCAACGCCTCCTCGAAGATCAACAAGCGGCGGGTTGACACAGGGCATCTCATGCGGTGTCCTTCCTCGGGCTGAGGGGCTCTCGTGCCTGCATGCGCAGAAGGTGGTCGCCCGCTTCGATGAGCTGGCCAATCACGGCGGCGACGAGTTCGGCGGCGGCGTCAGGCCGGGGGTGGCGCCGGCTGGCGGCACCTCGGAAGTAGTCGAAGGCGCACACGGCTCGTTCGATGTCGGTGGTGGTCTTGGCGAATCGGGTGGCGAGCGCGGCGCGGCGGCGGTCCGGGCGGGAGCGACGCAGCGTGGGTGGCAACTCGCCGGCCGCGGCCGCGTTGCTTCTGCGGTGCCCGCTCATCCCAGGCACCGCAGGTCGTAGAGCGGCAGGCCGGTCTCGGCGACGGCGATCTCGGCGAGGTAGGCATGGCGGGCCAGGCCGCCGATCCGGTCGGCGAGCTCGAGCACGTGCGCCCAGATCTGGTGCGGGTCGTCGACGGGGGCGTCGATCGGCTCGCTGGTCCGGTGGCGTTCGGAGCCTGTGACCAGCGTGATTGTGATCCGGTCGGACATGAGGTGCGCTCCTGGAGATCGGAGGGGTCCCCTCCCCGGCGCCTGGGGGTGCGGCGCCGGGGAGAGGACTTGCGGCGGTAGCGCCCCGGGCCGGCGGCCCGGGCGCATGGTTGGCGCTACCGCGGGTCGAGGGTTTGCTGGACGAGCTCGTAGGCGTCGCCGGCGAGCTGGGAGCGGACCTTGCCCACGCCGAACCGCTTGCGGATCGCCTCTCGCGACGGTGCTCCAGAGGCAGAGAGTGGAATCTGCTGGTCGTCGATCGCGCGACGGGTCCGCTCGTAGAGCACGACGGTGTCGGCGGTCTGGTCGGTCAGCCGCGAGGGCTGCAGCTCCTCGTAGAGCTCGGCGAAGATCGGCCGGAACACCGAGTGCAGCAGATGCTGAACGACCACCGCCGCAACGACCAGCAGTGACGGCAGGGTGTGGGCCATAGTCGACCCCGCGTCGAAGCCGTAACGCAGACCCCACGGGACGACCGTCAACACCAGCGAGGCCAGCGCGAGGCCGCCGTCGAGGACGTAGAGGCCTCGGGGGACCTGCCGGCTGTTCTGTACTGCGGTGAAGCCGATCAGGAGGCTGACGACCAGCAGCACCGACGCCATCGGCTCGATCAGGTAACCCACCCACGGCCCGTCCATGCCGACGACACCGTCGTGCACGGTCGCCGACATGAATACCACTCCGAAACCGATGAGGGTTGGAGGTACGCAGGACAGCGCGACGTAGCGGCGATAGGTCGCGGCGAGGCGCCGGTTGGGGTTGAGCAGGCGTTCCTTGCTGGTCCGTGCCCTGCCGACCCAGCGAGCTTCCTGCCTGTCGCGTCGGGTGCCGGCGACCTCGGCGAGCGCGGTCCGGCGCCGCTCGGCCCGCCGGGCACTGCGGATCCGCTCGGTGACCTTGCGGTCAGCTCGCCGCTCTCGCTCGGACAGTGCTTCGTGCAGGGCCGGGTCGTCCTGGAGGGCGACGAGGCCTCGAGCCTGGTGAACCTGGCGAGCCAGCGCCCGGACCTCGTCGGTGTCGGCGACGCTTTCTTCGACCGGGTCGTCCTCACGCGTGGTGCCGGAGGGGATGAGCTCGCTCCCCCACTGCTCGGCCGAGAGAGTGGACGGCGGCGTCGGACGGTGGCCGTTGCTGGTCGGGGCGCTCATCGGATCCCCGCTCGTCGTGCCGCGCGACGCCGCAGCAGCGCGTTCCGCTCGTCCTCGCTGAGTCCACCCACGACGCCGTGGGTGAATGCGCCGGGCCGAGCCAGCGCCTCGGCCCGGCAGGCCTGGAGCACCGGGCAGTGACGGCAGATGGTCTTGGCCTCGGCGATCTGCTGCAGGGCCGGCCCAGCGGTGCCGACGGGGAAGAACAGCTCGATCACGTCGGTATCGGCACACGGCAGACGGCCGGGCACCGCCTGAGAGTCGACGCTTCTGGGTACGGTCTTCATGGGCGCCTGGCTTCCTCGTGATGGGGGATCAGTCCGGTTGTCTGCTCAGATGCCTCGGCGGTCGCACCCGCCGGGGCATCTCTACTTCCAGACTAGTCCGTGACTAGTCGCGAGTCTAGCCCGAGGTTTCCGCGACTAACTCTGCGCGCACAGAAATGGCCCGCGCCCAGCTAATTTGCTGATCGCGGGCCTTAGTCTTCGTGCGACTAGCCTGGAGTGCTCAAGGAGAGGTCGGCGCGGAGGCGGTCGAGCAGGGCGAGTAGAGCGGGTCCGTGCTCTGCGGACCGCTGTTGCTCGGCGAGGAACTGCTCGTAGAGCTTGACGTCGGCTGGATCGGTCACTTCCTGCTCGGCGGTGAGTGTCTCGATCTCGACGGTCGTGGGTGCGTCGTCGTAGCGCAGGAGTACGAAGGAGTGCAGGGGGCGGACCTCGGCACGCTCCTGCGTCTCGCGGGAGAGCACACCGATGCGCACGTTGGGGAGGCTGGCCAGCGCGGCGATGCGGTCGAGCTGAGCGAGCATCACGGAGGCTGGGCCGGGACGCCATCGCAGCGCGGTCTCGGTCATGACCAGGTCGAACTGCTTGGACTCGTCGAACAGGACTGTCTGACGGTTCATCAGCGACAGCACCGAGGCGGGGATCTCCGCGGCGGGGAGCAGGCTGTGGATCTCGCGCAGTCTGCGCGCGTAGTCCGGGGTCTGCAACAGCCCGGGAACGACCTCGGACTGATACACCCCGATCCCGCTGGTCGTTGCGTCACGCCGAGCCCTGGCGTCCTGCTGGCTGGGCCCGTCGGGGCGGTTACTGTTGCGCCACGGCCGTACCCGGGTCCCCGCCTCCTGGGCGAGTGCGCGCAGCTCTGCACGGACGTCCTCGTCGGCGTGGACCGTGTCGAGCCACTGCTCGATGTCGGCAAGTACGAGGGCGGAGTGGCCGTTCTCCATCTTGGAGGTCTTGCTCTGCGACCAGCCGAGCTGCTCACCCAGGGCCGCAGCCGAGAGCCCGGCGGCCTGGCGGAGCTCCTTCAAGCGCGCCGCCAGGCGCTGGTGCTGTGGGTGGATGTCGGCGTGGGTCAAGGGGGTTAGCTCGCAGCGCGCTCAGGGGTCTCGGCACCCGATCGTGGGGCCGGGACCAGCCGGTAGTCGTCGAACGGGACGGACAGCTCGACCGCGCGCCGACGGATGGCGATGTAGGGGGCGGGATCGCTGGCTTGAGAGACGCCGAGGAAGTTCCCTTCGTCATCGAAGTGCTGCAGCACCACGATCCGCTCGTCGAACATCCAGAAGTCCTGCCGAGTCCAGGCGTCGTCGCCCGTGCTGAGCCAGTGTCGGTCCAGAATGCGGACTTCCTCGCCGGCGCGGATGTTCTCCCGGGGGTAGCAGAGCAGCTGGAACCGTGTGTAGTCGGTGACCGGGTGGCCGAGCAGCCGGACCCGGCCGAAGTACTTGCCCCGGCCGACCTGGGCGTGGACGTTGGCCAGCCAGTCGTCGTTGTCGACCGTGCGCGCGGGGAACGGCTTGTCGGCGAGGAAGGCGTCGAAGTCCGGGTCCTCGCCGGGGATTGCGTAGACGTCGCGGCATTCCAGCCGGAACGCGGAGTGCTCGTAGGTGCGGTAGAGCTCGTCCAGGTCTTCGGGGGTCATACGGCCTCCCTCGTCGCTTCGTCGACGGCCGTGAGCACGTCGCTCACCAGGATCTCGTGGGCGCGTTCTCCCTTGGGGCACACCAGCGTCGTCGGGGTGCCGGACACCACGAACCACTCCCCCGCCGCTCGGATGGTCTCGGACCGCGGCGCCGGCACGGCACCGACGGACAGGCCGTGCATCTGCAGTTCGCGCGCGGCGCGTTCGACGATGTCGCGCGGCACCCGCACCGTCCGAGCGGACGCGATGTAGCCCTGCACGATCACCGCCCCCCGCTCGGTCAGCCATGCGGTCGGACAGTTGCCGTTGCGGCACTCCATCGTCCCGGCGAGCAGCTGCATGCTCATGAGTTCGCCTTCCCGTTGAGCCGCGATCCTAGTACCTCGAAGACTAAGTGCGACTAGTCGGGCTGGCAACGGTGTCGGACAGAACGGGTCCGAGCCCGTCGGCGAGCTTAGAAGGCGTGGAAATTTTCTGGCCTCGCACGCGCACGCGTACGTCGCGTTGTCCGGGCCCGCCACCGCAGTAAGAGGTCGCGAGGAAATTTCCCGGCGCCCTGGGGAGCGGCTCGGTGCTCGGTGTGTGTGCAACGGACGCGCCGCCGCCGCGGACCGCCTCGTCGGCGACGTCGACCGCGAGCGCGCCTGGCCGCTTTCCGCCGTGGCACGGTCTGCTCGTTGCTCGGCGGTCTACTCCCGGACCTCGTGCAGCTCCTGAGGCAAACGGACCCACGCCGGCCGGTCTCGGTATGGCCGGATGCCGCGGCTGTGGCGAGTGAGGGATGTCGAGTGCCCACGACGCAGGCGACAGCGCGCGCCCCGGCTCTCAAGTCCTGGGGGGCACTGAGCGCGAGCACAGGTGCTTCCTACGCTCGTTGCCACCGCGCCCCGGCCCCGCCAGGGCGCGGGGGTCAGCCGGGCGAGGGCGTCTCGATCCTGGGGCGGGTCGCGGGACTCACGGGCTCGACGGGCCGCGCCGAGCTCGCCTCTGGGAATCACGGTCCGCAAGGTTCTCCGGGTGTGGGCGCCGGGTCTTCACGACCTCCAGGGCCGGCGCCACCCCCACAGCTCGCCCCGCCACCTTCGCCGAGGGTCGGTGGACGAAGACCACCGCCGTCCCGCTCGAGCCGGGAGTTTCTCTGAGACCTAGCCCGGCGCGCGGAGTGACGCCCACGCGACACACGCGTACGCGCGAGGCCGGCCGTCGGGCAGCCACGTGCTCGGTCACCCCGCCCCCAGGTTGCGACGCTCCCGCATCGATAAGACCGGGGCCACAGGCCCACCACTTCCGAGTCGTTGAGCGCCTCGAGCCGCGCCGGATCGTCAAACGGTGCTCTGGAGCACCGGACGAGGCGATACTCGGCTCCGACCGCCTGGCACGCACTCGAAGTGGCTCGCCACCACGACGCTGACCAGCGCATATCCTGCAGGTCGTCTACTCGGTAGCGCCCGCAGACAGCGCCGAACTCGCATATCGGGCATAGCTCACTCTCAGTGGGGCTGACTGAGCTGTCGTTGCCGACTCCTCCCGCTGCCACCGGAGAATACGTAGTCGCTGGTCAGCCGCACATTGAGTCCGGACCTGATAGTAGAACTTCGCCTCGGCGATCAGGTCCGCGCGGCGACCCCGCAACCGAGGGCGTTCCAGCTGGTCAGAGGTCGTCTGTAGGGACTCGAACGGATCTCTCGCCACCGAGGACGCAACCGCAATGACACGCCGGGCGCGCGGGGCCGGGATAGCTGCGCCCGAACGCGGTGACCACGCCTCGCGGCGATGCGCGACACCACCTCGTCAACCGATGATTCTCGGTCCCTCGCACCAAAGCCGTCCCTTCGGCCCCACGGCCGGGGCCAGCGTCAGAGATGCGCTGGTCCGGCTGGGTCTATCCGGCCGAAGGACGCTGGCGTGACGGCGCCTGCTGCACCGGCGCGGACACTCTCAGCCGGGGCCTCACCCGGCAGCTTGGACACGTAGTAGCCCACCTCCGCGGAGGACACACTCACTGCAAGTGCTCAGTCAGAGCGCCGACATCGGTACAGTTCTCGGTACCGGGCCGAGGTGAGGAGGGCAGGGATGCGCGAGAGTTCGCTGGTCGCCAGGCCAGACGAGCGCGGACATGAGGTCCTGGTCGCCTACCGGCCGGTGCACTTCACGTTGGGCGACACCGCGCGCGCAATGAACGCCGTCGTGGACCCGCACTTGCGGAAGGTCTCCTCCCGCGCTCGTGTTGGGCGCAGCCGAGTCCGGGATGTCCTGCGCCAGATCGCGACCGACGGCTGGCCCGAAGGGTTCGCGGCCGACCCCGATCGGGTCGATTACTGGCGAAAGTGGCTGGTCGCGCAGGGTGTATTCCAGGCCGACGACTGAAGCCGCCGTCGCTGCGTGAGCGATAACCGGGTTATCGGTCCCCGCTCCCCCGCTGCAGCGTCGTTGGGTGGTCGCCGTCTCGCGCGGCCTCGGCGCGCGTTGCTGGCGAGAAGCTTCTTCGGCGCCCTCGAACCCAAGCAGCGCTCCCGGTCCGGTAGCGCCAACATCGATAGGTCGCAGCTCCCAAATCGACGGCGCGCTGACGGCGATAACCCGGTTATCGCGCGGCCCTGACTCGGAACCGCACACGCCGGGGGATGACCGCGGAGCACGGACCCACAGCTGGCATCATCTGCTCTGACTTATCCGAAGTAGCGGCCCAACTCCGGGCCGTGAAGTCCACGGAGAGGTGGCCATCTTGGCCAGAGTTCATGCTGTGTGCTGCCAGAAGGGCGGCGTCGGCAAGACCACGATCACCGTCAACCTCGCTGCTGTCGTCGACCAGGTGCTCGGAGGAGACGATCCATCCGTCCTGGTCGTAGGCACCGACCCGCAGCGATCCATGGACTGGTGGGCAAGCAGGGTCGGCGATGACATCCCATTCGCCTACACCGAGACCGACAGCCCCAGTGATCTGGAGAGGTTGCGAGACGCCGACTTCTCGCACGTGTTCGTGGACACCCCGGGCAGCCTGGAGAATGAGCACATTCTCCGGTCGGTCCTGAAGAGCGCCGACGACGCGATCGTCCCGATCACGACAGAGCCGCTCACCTTCGTACCTGCCGACACGACCATCACCCAGGTCATCGAGCCCCTGGGAGTCCCCTACACCGTGGTCGTGAATCTCTGGGATCCACGCGACGGCCGGGTCGATCTCGACGACACCCTGACCTTCGCCCGCAAGAAGAACTGGCCGCTCGCGAACTCGGTCATTCGTCGTTACAAGATCCACAGTCGGGCGGCAGCAGAGGGTGTCGTCTGCACCCAGTACGCCAAGAGCCGTGTGGCCTTGGAGGCCCAGCAGGACATCCTGCGGCTGGCGCTCGAACTCGGCTACGGGCGCACCCGATGAGCGAGGCGGCCGCGAGCAGCGCGGACTCCGCAGTCGGGTCGTCGACGAAGAAGCGCAAGCGCGGGCGGGTGTCCTTCGGCTCCGACGTCTTCGCCGCGCAGGCCTCGCTCCAGACAACACCGGATCCCGGCGTGTCCCAGCGCCGCATCCCGCTTTCCGACCTGGCCCACAATCCGCGCAACCCTCGCTACGGGTACGACGACGACCCCGCGATTCAGGAGCTCGCCGACAGCCTCCGGGAGCACGGGCAGCTGCAGCCAGCGACGGTGGTCGCTCGGGATGTCTACCTCGCTCACTACCCGGAGGATGCGGATCAGATCGGGAGCGCGGCGTGGGTGGTCCTCATCGGAAACCGCCGGCTCGCGGGGGCCCGCTTGGCGGAGCTGCCTCACCTCGTCGCCTCGATCGAGGACCGACTCGGGGGAGCGGACCCGATGCTGGCAGAAGCCACGCTGGTCGAGAACATCCACCGTCAAGACCTTCCCCCGCTGCTGGAGGCCCGCGAGCTTCAAGGTCTCGTGGAACGACATGGCTCGCAGCGCACGGCGGCGAAGCGGGTGGCGAAGACTCAGGCCTGGGTTTCGCAGCGGCTGTCGCTGCTCAAGCTCACCCCTGACCTGCAGGAGAAACTCCGCATCGGCGAGATATCGGTGAAGGAAGCTCGAACCGTGGCCTCGGCATCGCCGGAAGAACAGGCGGAGAAGCTGGAGGCGTTGCGTGGTCAGTCGACGGAGGGGGAGCGCGCTCGACCTTCCAGCACTGAGTCGCCGGACCAGCCCGCGAACGACTCGCCTTCTCCCGCTCCAGCGGCGGACCAGCCCGATCGGGATGCGGCGGTCGACGTCGACAAGATCGCGCGCCGCCTGCGTCGACAGCTCGACGACGACGGACTGCAGGCTCTGATCGATGCACTGACAGCGCTCCGACACTGAGGTGATAACCCGGTTATCGTCGCGCCGTACGCGGTGGAGCGATAACCGGGTTATCACCATCGGCCGAGCCTCAGCCGTGGGCGAGGTCGGAGAACCTGCTGTAGTGCAGCTGGTGGGCGACGGTGATCGTCGTGGTCGGGCCGTTACGGTGCTTGGCCAGGATCAGGTCGGCCTCACCGGCGCGTGGATCGTCCTGCTCGAACGCGTCGGGGCGGTGCAGCAGCACCACCATGTCCGCGTCCTGCTCGATCGAGCCGGACTCACGCAGGTCGGACAGCATCGGCCGCTTGTCGGTGCGCTGCTCGGGACCACGGTTCAGCTGGCTCATCGCCACCACCGGGACCTCGAGCTCCTTGGCCAGCAGCTTGATCTGCCGGGAGAACTCCGAGACCTCCTGCTGACGGGACTCGACCTTGCGGCCCGAGGTCATCAGCTGCAGGTAGTCCAGGATGATCAGCTTCAGGTCGTAGCGCTGCTTCATCCGGCGCGCCTTGGCCCGGATCTCCATCAGCGTCAGGTTCGGCGAGTCGTCGATGTAGAGCGGCGCCTCGGAGATCTCCGACATCCGCCGCGCCATCCGCGTCCAGTCCTCGTCCGACATCCGGCCGGCGCGCATGTCGGCCAGCCGGATCCGGGCCTCGGCGGACAGCAGGCGCATGACGATCTCGGACTTGCTCATCTCCAGCGAGAAGAACGCGCTGGTCATGCCGTTCTTGATGGAGCAGGAGCGGGCGAAGTCCAGACCCAGGGTCGACTTGCCCAGACCCGGCCGGGCCGCGACGACGACCATCTGGCCCGGGTGCAGACCGTTGGTGACCTGGTCGAGGTCGGCGAAGCCGGTCGGCACACCCGTGGACTGGCCGCCCCGGGAGGCGATCGCGTCGATCTCGTCCATCGTGGGCTGGAGGAGCTCCTCCAGCACCGTGTAGTCCTCGGTGGTGGTGCGCTCGGTGACCTCGTAGACCGCGGCCTGGGCCCGGTCCACCGCGTCGTCGACGTCGCCGCCGTCGGCACCGTGGTAGCCGAGCTGCACGATCCGGGTGCCGGCCTCGACCAGCCGCCGCAGGACCGCCTTCTCGCCGACGATCTCGGCGTAGTACGCCGCGTTCGCCGCGGTGGGCACGGTCGCGATGAGGGTGTGCAGGTAGGGCGCGCCGCCGAGGCGGACGAGCTCACCGCGCCGCTGCAGCTCCGCCGAGACCGTCACCGCGTCCGCGGGCTCGCCACGGCTGTAGAGGTCCAGGATCGTCTCGTAGACGGTCTGGTGGGCGGGCCGGTAGAAGTCCTCCGGCTGCAGGACCTCCACGACGTCGGCGATCGCGTCCTTGCTCAACAGCATGCCGCCGAGCACCGACTGCTCGGCCGTGAGGTCCTGCGGGGGCTGACGGTCGAACGTGTCAGGTGGTGCGCCGGTGTCGCCACTCTTGTCATAACGCGCGGACATGGCAGTCATCGGAGCCTCCGGTGAGCGCGTGGGAGAGGCCGGGAGGTGCGTTCGGCCCGTGCCCGGGCGAGCGCGCGCTCGTGAGCGGTTCGCCCTTCATCGAGGGCGTCGCTCTCGTGGTTGCGCGGTGAGCTGGTGTCCGGCGAGGCGCTTGAGGCGGGCCCGCCCCCGTGACCATCCGCCGGATCGAGCAGCGGGGGAGTGGCTGTGCGGCGGCTGCGCCCTTCGTCGAGTGCGCGGCTGATCCGGCGGTAGTAGCGCTTGCTGCTTTCGACTGTGGCGACCTCGGCGGCGGGGCGGACAGCGTTGCGGCGGGCGGTGAACTCGGCGGCCCACTGACGGACAATCGCAGAACGGGCGGCGCGGTGGTCGTCGCTGCTGATCTGCAGGTCGGTGGGGGACAGGTCGGTGGCGCCGTAGGGCAGTCGTTGGGCGGCGGCGTGGCCGCGGACGAGGGCGGCCGAGCGGCGCTGGCGGGAGTCGACTGTGGGTGAGACGAGCGGGCCGTGTCCGTCGCGCCACCAGCTCAGGCGATGGCGTAGCCAGCCGTCGGGCCTGCGCAACTGGCTGGCTGGGCAGCGGTGGGCAGGGATGGCGCGGCCGTCCTGGCGGGGCCGGTACTCGAGGGCGTAGCGCAGGTCGTTGTTAGTCCAGCCGGCTTCCCACCAGCCCCGCACGATGGCGCGAATCCAGCGAGGTGTGAGTCGCCGTAGTGCGGGGTCAGATCGCAGCTCGGTGGCGGCAGCCAGCATCTCCGCTCTGGTCACTGGCACCCGGTTCCCGAAGTAGCCGCCCTGCTGTTCGTCTTGGCCCGGCCCGGTAGGGCCGTAATAACCCGGGAAAGGGGGCTTGACCTGGGGATTGTGGATGCGCGTGCTCGCGCGCGTAGGAACCACAGATTTCGTCTTAGAAGGATTATTAGGTGAGTGGGTTGGGGTCCAAGTTGTGTCCTGTCTGCTCTCTGCAGCAGCCACGAATGGCCCGGGTGCTACGGCCGGAGGCAGCGTCGGGATGGCCCTGTCTGTGGCCTCCACAGCTGGAACACGCAGCTGGTAGACCGCTGCCCGATTCCCGCTCAGATGTTGCAGGGCCATGGGTCGATACTGCGGAGTGGACCCTCCCTCGACGCGTAGCAGCCAGCCCTGGCGCTGCAGCTCGGCGAGCCAGGCAGCAGTCGAGCTTCGACGCCAGCCGCTGGACCGCTGGAGACGGTCCCAGGTCGGCCAGCTGGTGTGGGTGTCCCAGTCGGCTCGCCGAGCTAGCTCGGCGAGCAGGCCACGGAGCCGGCTGGCAGCGTCACGTCGGACCTGCTGATACCAAGAGGAGGACAGCAGCCCTCGATACCAATCCAGCGCCGTACGGGGGATCAGGGACTCAGCTAAACCCAGGGACCCGGGCTCCTGTAGCTCGCCGGAGGAGCCGGATCCGTTGAACTCTGCGGGGGACGCCTCGCCACCGCTGGCGAACCAGCACCTGCCGCAGACCACCGAGCGCAGCGGAGTATCCCGCTCAGTCCCGGAGCGCCGTCGGCAACTTATGCACAGCTGGGGGGCTGGAATGGCGACGCCATCCCAGCCCGTCGAGGTGACCGAGGAGACCACCTGGTCGAACAACGCGCGTTGCTCGACGAGGAGAGGTGTTGGGGAGGAGTTGTGCGAGGTAGGACCGGTAAACGAGTACCCGGCAACGACAGGTCGGCGTCGCAGAGACGCCACTGAGGTGCCGCTGGCAGTCGGGCACGACGAAGTCGTCCCGTGTCTGTCATGGTCGCCGCCCGGTCCAGGGTGTATCCTGGACACGCGAAAGCGCCCCTTCTTCGCAGGTGGGGGATTGGCCCCGGTTCGCCAGGGCTACGGCGTCAGGCGGGTGCATGACCGACTGGCGCGAGAGCGATAGCGAGGCGGCCCCCTGGCCGGGGGGCCGCCTCGATCTCGTTACGAGGCCTTGTCTAGAGGCAGCTCCAACTCGTTCTGCGTCGCTCGCTCGCGCGGGGACAAGCAGTAGTCGGGGATCGCGAACCCGAGAGCTTCGCCGAACACCTTCGTGACAGCGTCGCCTACGGCGATCCCGTCACGACGAGCGATGGCCTCGGCGGCCTCGCGCATCGGACGGGGGAGACGGACGTGAGTCGCGACTCGGTCTCCTCGATGCGGTTGCGGCATGGGGACTTTCTACCCGATCAGAGCAGTCAGAGGGAACGCGACGCGCCGAATCCGATTCCGGTTTGCTGTCGATGACCGCCGGTCTGGCGGACTGGGTTTGGAAGGGGTCGTCGATGTTCCGAAGTTCAGCGGACGTCGCCTTGTCGGCGAACCCAGTGGGCTAGCAACGGGCCGGGTACGTCGGCGTGCACGACGGGGACGCCCTCGAGTTCATGCAGGTCCGGTAGCAGGTCCGTAGGCAGGATCCACGTGACGTCGTCGGCGAGGTTGTGGCGGCGGAGGCGCGAGAGGACTGGGCGGCCCGCGCATAACGAGCGGGCCGCGACCTGGGGGTCGGTTTCCGTGCTCATGACATCAGTGTGAGCGGTCGGGACATGATGGTTGCGGCGGCGCGCGGGCAAATCTGCCCCCCGGTGCGGGTGGGGTCGGCGATCACGCAGCTTGGGTCGCACTGAGCGTTGGTGCAGGTCACTGCGTGGTACCGGCGCTGCATCCAGCTCATTGGCGCAGCGTGACACGGTGCACCGACACTTTCGCTTTGGCTGGTCGAGCGCTCGTTGCGGTTCAGTAGCCGCTGTCGTAGCCGGAGGGCCGGTCTTGATCAGGTCGGTTCTGCAAGGGGTCGACCTGTGTGCCGGTGTCTCGCCGCGGGGGCCGAGTGGCAGGTGCCGCTGGTGTGCGCGTCTGCTCCTGCGTATCGGCGGCGACGCCGCGGCGGGCAGCGTCGACGGCGCTCCTGAGGTGCTGCATCGCTGTCTGGAAGCTGGGCGGCTCATGAGGTGCCGGCCCATCGTGGTGGGCGCTGCCGGCGTCGACGTGGTCGGGGAGGGAGTGGTCCGGGGTTGTGGGGAGCAGTGCGATCCAGTGCTGCGCGGGTTCGGCGGGGTCCAGGCCGGCGACAACGAGCTGGTCATAGACCTGGGAGAGCAGGGCACGGTCGCGGCGCCGGACGAACGCATCGAGCACCTCGCTGAGGCCCGGGTCGCGCTGGGGAGCCTTCGTGATCCAGGCGCGGATGTCGTCGGCGAACGCGGCGATGGCGTGCGTGCGTTCTGGCTGGGTCTGCTGGGCCGGTGCTCCTGTCCAGCGGGGCCGGGCTTGCACGGCGGCGTCGTGCACGGCGAGTAGTGCCGCTACCTTGACCGCTTCTCGTACGCGGGCGTCGCGGTAGGGCGGGGTGATGAGCGCGGGGTTGTATCCCCGCAGCGGCGCCGGCTGGCGGCGTTGCGGTCCCTGGACCGGGCCGGTGGTGTCGATGGCGGCGGGGCTGGTGTCGGGGCCGTGCAGGGTGTGCTCGATCGCGGCAACGGCTTCTGCCGCGCCGAGGGTCAGCTCCGGTTCGGCGGGGAGCTCGGCCAGGGGGTAGCCACGCCAGCGTGTGTCGGCGGGCAGGTGCAGCGCATAGCCGGTCTTGTTGCCGGGGTGCGGGTCGTCGGGGTGGGTGCCATGGATGGCGTAGCGGCCGTGGACCTCCACGTCGGGGTAGGCGGCGGTGTAGAGCTCCTGGATGGTGCCCTTGAACGAGTTGTCGACGAAGGTGAGCACCCCGCCCGCGGTGGGGACGCCTGCGTCGTCGAGGTAGTCAGACAGGGCCTGGAACGCACCTACGGTGGTGGCGGGATCGATCCGGTCCCGGACCCGGAAGGCCTCCACAGCGTGGAAGCGGGCGCCGGTCCGGTCTTCGAGGTCGGTCAGGGCGGCGTCGACCACGGCGCGGGACAGCACGATCTCGACCGTGTGGGTTTCGGCGAAGTCGGGGTCCAGGCCCCGCACGGCGGTGGCGTAGGGATGCCCGTCGCGGCCGAGGAACACGATCCGAGCGCCGCGCTCGTCGACGTCGCGGTGCAGGTCACGCAGCATCTCGGCAGAGACCGCGGTGACGAACTGGGCGTGGTGGGTATGGAACACCCGGTAGGCGCGGGCGATCGCGTCGCGCTCCGCCTCGGTGTGCAGCCCGTAGGCGTGTGCGATCGCCGCCACGCTGTCCGGGCCGCCGGGTGTGCCGGGGCGTGGGGTGCTCAGGCCGGCCGCCGCACCCCGGCCCCGGACACCACACCAGCACCGGCCCGGGCCCCGGCGCCGCTCAGGTCGACGGTGCCCGCCGCGGCCGGGGTGGCCGGGTCGAGGGCGTGTTCGAGCCAAGCCATGAACGCCGGGTAGTCCGCGCTGCGGCTGACCCGCAGCCCCGTACCCGCCGCCCCACCCGCGTCGCTGGCGTCGGGGATGCTCCAGCGGCCGATGTCGTCCATCGCGATGCGCGCGGTCGCGCTGCGCACGAACGGCAGCCCGAGCGCGGCGGACAGGGTCAGCGCGTCGTGCTGCAGCGTCGAGTCGTGGTGGTCGCGGTACCAGCGCTGCAGGTGCCCCTCCAACAACACCGCCCACGACTCGGCACGGCCGGCAAGACGGCGGTGCAGCGGGTGGGTGGCGTGCACGGCGATCTGGTCGGTGAAGGTGGTGTCGGACAGGACGAACCGCGGCTTGGCCAGGCGCCCGTCGGCGACCGCGGCCAGCACCCGGCGGGCGGCGTCGACGTCGAGACGAATGTTGTGCTCGGCCCGTTCGGGGCGACGGTAGTGGATCGCCCCGCCCATCTGGGTCACCTGCAACCGGCCGGCGATCTCGGGGAGGTGATCACACACCTCGGCCAGGTTCGACAGCGGCGCCATCCCGACCCACCGGATCGGGCCATCGCACCGGCCGGCGAGCTCGGCGACCGCAGCCAGCACAGCATCCCGGCCGCCCGGCGCCGGGGCGACGGTGGCCGGAATGAGGTCCTCGACGCAGAAGTAGTCGGTGTGTCCGGTCGTCGCGCCGGCAGCGACCGCGATGTCGCCGCGGCCGACGACATCAAGCAGGTACCGGGCGAACCGGGCCCGCTGCCCGTATCCCCGCCCAGCAGGGTGGGGGGCGCGGTGGTCGGGGCCGGTCTCGTCGGCGGTGATCACCAGCGCGAGTTCGCGACTGTGGCGGGCGGCCGCGACCAGGGCGAGGGCGTCATCGGCGTCGCCACCGATGTCGGTGTCGATGACCATCGGCGCGCCCACCGCGGGAGCGCGGAGCTCGGCGGTCTGCAGCTGGGTCGCGGTGTCGGCGAGCGTGGTCTGGGGCAGCCGACGCCCCAGCGCGATCATGGCCTCGCGGTGCTCACGCACCTGCTCGGCCGACAGGTCGTCCTCCGGGCCGTTCATCGGTGCCACCTCCCCCGATCTAGGTCCAGTCTAGCGGCTCAGTACTGCCGAAACCGGCTCACAACGCGGCTGTCTGTCGGCATGGTTGTCAGGGGTCGGTGGACACTGAGACCTACGTCGATCAGCTGAGATCCCTTGGCTGATCGGCGCGGATCTTTGCCCGGCCCGGCGATGAGGAGGTTGTCGTGCGAGCACCGATCATGACCACGCAGCGAACGACGCCAGGGAGCCCGGAACGCCTGCCGACGCCGGGCGAGCAGGAACCCGGCTACCTGGGAGCTCGTAGCCGGCTGCCGGCGCGGAGCCCACACCGGTGGAGGCTGCGCGATGAGGCCGTGCTCAGTTACGGGCTGCTCGGCTGGGAATCGGTGCTTCACGCTCGGATCTATGTCCCGGAGGTTGCAGATGGGACCGGCATGGCGGGTGGCACCGAGCCGGGAACTGAGCCGGTGGCCTTGCTTGCGCAGTTCGGGGATCACCGCGGGATGTCGATCTCCAATTCGATCGCCGAGGCTGCTGCTGCGGCGCAAGCGCGCTTCTTCCCTGACGGGGCGATGATCCGGTTTGCGCTGTTGGTTCCTTACCGCTCTCCGTGGGTGACACCTACCTGGGGTTTGCCCATGTTCGCTCGCGAGGTGGGCTTCGACAGCCGGCTTCGTCGTTCTCAGTGGTGGCAGCATCGCCAGGAACGGCGTGTGCGCCGGGATCGGCAGCGGACGCGTCCGGCAGTGACTGAGGTCAGCCCGGAGGGCGTCACTCGTCACGAGCTTCCTGGAGCCGCTCCTTCTACGAACCCGTGGGAGTTCCACGGGGCGCGCCATCGCCCGGATCTCGGCCTGGAACTTCCTCGCGATGAGCGGAGTGCCTTGTCGGATGACGACCGCGTCGCTGTCGGACCGTCTCGCTGGGTACGCCCAGCCACGGTGCGGATCCCGGCGTTGCTCGGCGAGACTCGTGTCGCGACGTGGCCTGAGGAGCTCTACACCGCCGAGCTGATCGGCGGCCCCGAGGCGGGCGCCCTCGCTGAGTCACGTCATGCCGCGATCAAGGCGAAGTATGAGGCCATCAACGCGCTGACCGATCCCCGCCCGGATCGCTATTGGGAACTCGAGTAGCTCGCGTGCGTCAGACGTGATGAGACCCCCGCTGCGGGGGTGCTGCAGCGGGGGTCTCGGTTGCGCGCCGTGTCGTTGTGCGTCGTGTCGTTGTGCGTGGCTACCCCGATTTTCGGCGCGCAAGGGGGACGGGGGTCAGCCCCTCGGTGTCAGATCCTCGCCGCCGAGTCCGACCAGCGTGGCCGGCAGCGGTGGGCGGCCTGCGGGGTCAGCTGCGACAGGGTCGGATGGGTTCCGGCCGTACATCGCGGTCCAGGGGGTCCGGTACTGCACCGCGTGCTCGCCGTGGCCGTCGGTGGGGTGCCAGGTCGACACCGAGACCACCAGCGCCCCGCAGCTGCTGCAGGCACCGATCGCGGCCGACATGCGTTCGCCCGGGCGTAGCGGCTCGGCGAGGTGGCTCCACTCGATCGGCTCGAGGTCAGCCGGGTCTGCTCCGCTCGGCGCGATCGGGCCGGAGCCGATCAGGCCGTGGACCTGCGCGCCGGGGTGAGTGCAAGTGCTCATCGGGGTGCTCCTCGTCGTGGTGTCTTTCCCCGAGCCAGGGAGGTCGTTCCCCGGCGTTCCTGGGCGGTCTGGCGGGCAGGCCGCCCGTGGCCGGCTCCCCGGCCCGCGTTGTCGGGATGGGTCCTGCCTTGGTTGTGCTGATGTCCGCACGGTTCTACTTGGCTTCGGGTCGTCGGTGCAGCTCAGGTGCGGCGCCACCACCAGGGGAGTGACGGGTCGGCGGTGGGATTGTTCAGGGTCTTGTCCAGGAACCGGGCGTCGAGCTGGGCGATCTGGCGGCGGAGCGATGCGCGACGATGCCGAGGTAGGGCGTGCAGGGCCTGCTCGAGGACGTCTCGGCTGAACGGGCCGATGAACTGGACCCAGTCGTTGTTCTCTCGCTGGAGCGTGGAACGTGGCTTGAGGGTGACGCGACGCCACGAGAGAAGATCGGTGCGGACGCTGCCCGAGGTGAGCCGTGGTCGGTCGAGTCGGTCGAGCGCCCGGCTGGTCGAGAGCGAGACACCGCGTATCACAGTCGGGCGCGGCTGACGCTGGTTTCTCGCCCGTACCTGGGCTGGGCGCCTACGCGGCATGGACCTTACGGATCGGAGCCATGCCTCCAGCCTCCAGCCTCCAGCCTCCCAGGATCCGGCAGTCGGGAGGAAGGTCAGGGGAGTCTGCCCTGTTCAGGGCCGTCTCCCGCGGGCGGATCTGCCTCGTTTCGGTCGTCGTGGGCGGCGCACCTGGTCACTTCCACCTGTGCGGCTGAGACACGCGATAATCTCCCGTTATCTGACCTATCGCGCGATCGCGGGCGCAGGTCCATGTCCAGGGAAGGGGCCCGGATGAGCGTGGAGAAGGCCGTCGACGCCCACCCGGGCACCGGCATGGGCCCGGTTGCGGGCGCCGCGGCCGAGCCCGGGACCCAGCTCGACACCGATCTGGACGCCGCGCTCGACACCGATCTGGACGCCGCGCTCGACACCGCGGTGCTGCCCGACGGCGTCGCGGCCGCGTCCGCCCGGGCCGCGTCGCTGGCCGCGCTGGCCGCCCGCGCCGACGCCCACGCCACCGC
>NZ_JAMXSG010000106.1:0-17566 GCF_024124365.1 Pseudonocardia sp. McavD-2-B | reverse complement strand
GTCGCCGAGCCGGAGCGGGTCCCCGAGCCGGTCGGCGCCCGCGACTGACACCGACCGGGTCCGGCTCCCCCGGGACGGCTCAGGCCGCCGGGACGGCGCGGGACGCGGCGCCGCGCAGGGCGCCCAGCACGGCGCGGGCGACGGCGTCGTTGTAGCGCAGGCTCTGCGCGTTCATCCCGGGCCGGGTGAACGCCCCGGCGACCTTGACCGTCGTGTGCGGCCCGACGGCGAACCGTCGCTCGTGCACCCCGCCGTCCGCGGTGTGCAGCGCGCCGTCGGCCGGACGGACCGACAGCAGACCGGTGTTGCGTAGCGGGGCGCCGTCGTCGTCGTACAGGACCTCCTCGACGGCCTCGCCGCGGGCGAGCAGGCCGCGCAGCAGCCCGTCCACCGTGCGCGAGACGCTCGGGTCGGGCAGCCGGGCGTCGACCAGGACCCGGGTCGACACCGGCCCCGCCCCGGCCAGGGTCGTGCTGGTGGCGTGGAAGCCGTCGGCGTCGATGTCGACGCTCATCCCGGCGCCGAGGAACCGCAGGTACCCGGCACGGGACAGGGCGAGCATCTGGCGGACCCGGAAACCGGGTGGGCCGGAGGCGACCGAGTTGAAGAACGACTGCCACCACGGCATGTCCCTCGCCTTCGAGCGCGGCGAGAGCACCCCGGACCCGGCCAGGCGGGTGGTCTCGGTGTAGACCGACAGCATCGCGACGAACGCGCCGAGGTGCGGGGTGTGCCGCTCGTCGACGTGCCGGCGCAGGTCCTCGGCGATGCGTTCGCGTACCAGGGGTTGCAGGGCGTCGAGGTCCGGGGCGTGCACGCCGTCGAGCGGGCGGTCCAGCGCGGTCAGGTCGAGCCGGTCGAGCGGGTCGGGCACCAGCTCGGCGATCAGCGCCGCCTCCTCGGGCGAGCCGTGCGCGACGGCGGCGAACCGCCCGGCGAACTCGTCCCACCCGGCGCGGACGCGGTCGGGGTGGCCGACGAACAGCTCGTGGTACCAGCCCCAGCCGATCTCCTTGGCCATCAGCGGCCACACCCGGGTGGCGACGTCGACCGGGCCGCCGGAGGCGATGAGGTCGTCGGTGACGTCGGGGCCGAGGAACCGCGGCAGCGGCGGAAGCCCGGCCCGTAGCTGGTAGTGGGGCTTGGAGTGGTAGGTCGCGCCGCGCGGAGACCCGCCGACGAGCACCGGCTCCCGCCCGCACGGCTCGTACCGCAGCCGGCTCGGGTCGGCGTCGTCCGGGTCGGCGACGAAGCGCCCACCGCGGCCCTCGAACAACAGCACCACGAGGTCGACGAACGCCAGCCCCAGCCCGCGGGCCAGCACGGTCTCGCCCGGCGCGATCACCGAGAGGTCGGAGTCGGAGGTCTGCTCCGGGGGCAGGTAGCGCAGGCCGAACTCGTCGGCGCGGGCGGCGAGCGCGATCTCGTCGTCGGTGGGGGTGGCGTCGAGGTGCCCGGAGGCGAGCACGACGGCGTCGCCGCGCAGGACGGTGCCGTCGGCGAGGGTCACGACCTGCCTGCCGTCGGCCTCGTCGAGGGCCTCGGCGGTGGTGCGGTGCACGTGCACCCGCATCCCGGCCGGCGCCCGGCCGACGACCTCGCGCAGCACCGCGGCGAGGTAGTGGCTCTGCAGCCGCCGCGACGGGAACGTCGACGCCGTGACCTGTGCCAGCTCGTCGGCGAGCTCCGGGCCGAGCTCGGCCCGCGGGTCGCCGTGCTCGCGCAGGTCCTGCGCCCAGTCCCAGAACGACGGGCCGGGTGCCACCGGGCCGTCGCAGACGACCGAGGAGTCGGTCCACATCGTGACGTCGGCGGCCATCGAGTTCATCGCGAGCAGCGGGGACTGCGCGTGCCGCCAGATGCGACCCGCCCCGGCCGGGAACGGGTCGACGAGGTGGACGTCGACGCCGGGCCCGGCGAGGGCGTCGGACAGCAGCTCGGGCGCACTCGCGACCATGCGTTCCAGCACGCCGGCCCCTCGGGGGCCGGCGCCGACGATCACGACGGACGGGGCGTGCGGGCCATGGGACATCGGGGCGCTCCTGGGTCGGCGGGCGGAGGTTGACGACCCCTCACGGCGCCCACCGCAGGCGGCACAGATCGACGTGCCTGCGCCTCACCAGCCGGAGACCCATGGATGCCACGGTAGGTCGCCTCCCTCGCCGTGGCCACCCGCCACGGTCGGTCCACCGGCCTCAACGCCGCACCGGGCCCCCGGGATTCCGTACCCCGCCCGCGAGCGCGGGACCGGTGGCGGCACGGTCGTCAGGCGGCCGGGCCGGCCAGGGTGACGTGCAGCGGCCGGTCGGTCCCCGCCGTCGTGGCGACGGCCTCGGCGAGGATCTCCAGGACCGTCGCGTGGGTGCCGGGGTCGGCCGCGGCGAGCGGACCGTCGGCGACGACGAGCTCGACCGGTCCGGCGGGCAGCCAGGACAGGTCGCCGAGGCAGTCCGCCAGCGCGTCGAGGTTGTGGCCGTAGTACTCGGGGAAGCTCAGCGCCCGGCCGAGGGCGGACAGGACCGCGGCGCGGTCCGCGACCCCCTCGACGACGGCGACGAGACCGGAGCCACCGGCCCGCCCCCGGGCCGCGTCGACGGCGAGGGCGGTTCCGGCGCTCTCACGGGGAAGGGTGCTCACCTCGAGACGTCTACCACGACGAACGAGGCGTAGTGGTCGGCCGTGTAGTAGTACTCCCCGCCCGATCCGGTGACGATCCGCCTGGCGCCGCGGGTGCTCGCGCCGGGGGTCGGCACGGTGAACTCCGTGTAGTAGCCCGAGGACTTCGCGGGCAGGATCCCCTCCCGGTTCTGGAAGGTCGTCCCGTCCTGGCTGTACGGGTACGGCCCACCGGAGCGGATCAGCCGATAAGTGTCGGTGGCCTGGGACGGCAGCGACGACAGCGCCCGCACCGGCAGCCCGGACTCCTGCTCCCCCGGCACGGCGGCCGGGGCGACGGGAGCGGCGACGGCGGCCGGCACGGCCGGAGCGGGTGCGGCGGCGGCCGCGGCGGGCAGGGCGAGGCCGAGGGCGGCCAGAACGGCGACGAGTGCCCCGACGATCAGGGCACGCGTCCCGGACCGCGCATCCGGTCGAATGATCATGGTCCGGACGCTAGGTGGGGTCACCCGTTCGGGTACAGACGTCGCGACGAACCGCCACCGTCCCGTCACCCGCCGTTTCCACGGCTGCCGCGACGACCACCCTCCGTTCGACCGCCGACCGCATCGGCGGGTCCGTGACGGGCCATGATCACGACCGGTCACCGCGTAGGTGCGCCCGGTCACCGTGTCCTGCGTCGCACCCCTGTTCTACGCGCAGTAAAAGTGCGTTGAAGCGGGTACAACGGAGCTCGAGAGACCAGGAACGACTGCGCATGACACGCCCCGATCCCGACACGTTCAACGGAGAACGTCGCATGACCGCAGAGCTGATTCACCCCCTGCCCGAGGCTCCCGCACCCGTGGAGCTCCCGGCACCCCAGGCCGGCCGCTCGACCGTGGACCGGCTGCTGGACTCGATCGACGACCTGGTGCGCCGGCACCGCGCGCTCGCCGCGCACGACGGCGCCTCCGCCGCCCTGCACGCCGAGCTGATCGCTGCCGAGCTGGACCAGCAGGTCGCGATCCTGCGGACGATGCCCCGCCAACCCGGCAGGTGACCGCGCGGGTCAGAGCTCGGCTGCCGCCGGGATGATCTCCGACCCGAACACCCGCAGCGGCTCGATCGCCGCCACGTCCGGCACCACGGTGTGCACGTGCTGCACACCGAGTGCCGCGTAGCCACGCAGCTCCTCGACCGCGGCCTTCGGGTCGGCCGGGTCGAGGCGTGCCATGACCGTCTTCTCGATCTCGTCGTAATCGCGCCCGACCTCCTCGCAGCGGGTGCGCAGCACGTCCAGCTTGCGCTCCAGCTCGGGGCCGCCGAACAGGTTGCACGCGTCGGCGTACTGCGCGACCAGGCGCAGCGTCTTCCGCTCCCCACCGCCGCCGATCAGGATCGGCGGGTACGGCCTGCGCAGCGGCTGCGGCGTGTTCAGCGTGGCGCCGAGCCGGTAGTGGGCGCCCTCGAAGGGACCGTCGTCGTCGCTCCACATCTGACGGGCGATGCGCAGCGTCTCCTCCAGCCGCTCGAACCGCTCCGCGGTCGGCGGGAAGAACAGTCCGAGCCCGGTGGCCTCCTCGTCGTTCCAGGCGGCACCGATACCCAGCATCGCGCGCCCCTTCGACAGCACGTCCAGAGTGGTCACGGCCTTCACCAGCAGGCCGGGGTCGCGGTAGGTCACCGCGGTCACCCAGGCCAGCAGGTCGACCTTCTCGGTGCGGGCGGCCAGGTAGCCGAGCACCGTGTACGCCTCGAGCATGTCGGTCTCGACCGGCCCGACCGGCCGGATCTGCCAGAGGTGGTCCATGACGCTCACCCGGGAGAAGCCCTGCTCCTCGGCCGCGACGGCGATCCGGGACAGGTCGTCGGCCAGGCCCGTCGGCCCGGCCGGGTAGGTGAAGTCCGCGATGTGCAGTCCGATCTCCACGGCATGTCCTCTCGTAAACGGAGCCAACTCCGTTTCGAGCGTAGCCCTCTCCCGGCGACCGGCGCCACCGCGCCCATCGGACCGCGGGCGTCGCCGGTTCGGTCGGCTCCGTCACGTCGCGCACGACCGTTCGGTGCGGTTCACTGATCCCGTGATCGCGCTCGTGCGGAGGCTGCACATCGACCTGGGCCGGACGGCCGGGGCCCTCTGTCCCCGCTCCTGACCCGTCCCCCGCACCCCCTCGTACAGGAGATCACCCATGCCTCTCGTCACCTTCGCCGTCAGCGGCCAGGGCACCGGCGTCGCGCAGACCGTCGCGGTCGACGGCGCCGGCTACGTCATCGAGACCGACGCCTACCCCGCCTTCGGCGGCAAGGACGAGCACCCCAGCCCGCTCGCCTACACGCTCGCGTCGCTGTCGTCGTGCAACCAGGTCACCAGCTCGATCGTCGCGAAGGAGCTCGGCATCACGATCGAGCACGTGCGCTTCGACGTCGCCGCCGACTTCAACCCGACGACGATGACCACCGGCACCCACCGCGATGGTGAGACCACCTTCCAGAACCTGCGGGTCGACGCCGTGATCACCACCGACGGCACCGACGAGCAGGTCGCGCAGCTGGCCCGGGAGACCGAGCGCCGCTGCCCGGTGTCGCAGCTGTTCGCCCTGGCCGGGGTGTCGATCACCAGCACCTGGACGAAGGCCTGAGGTCCTAGTCTGCGGGGGTGGCAGACACCGTCGACTCCCCCGAGCTCGTCCACCTGGCCGTCGAGGCCGGGATCGCGACGATCACCCTGGACTCCCCGCGCAACCGCAACGCACTCTCGGCGCAGCTGCGCCGGGAGCTGATCGCACACCTCGACGCGGCGATCGCCGACGACGCGGTGCGGGTGATCGTGCTGACCC
The DNA here is from genome assembly GCF_024124365.1 of Pseudonocardia sp. McavD-2-B. Taxonomy (NCBI): domain Bacteria; kingdom Bacillati; phylum Actinomycetota; class Actinomycetes; order Pseudonocardiales; family Pseudonocardiaceae; genus Pseudonocardia; species Pseudonocardia sp. McavD-2-B. The sequence goes on along the minus strand of NZ_JAMXSG010000106.1, from coordinate 12,131 downwards.
ACACCGGCACGGTGTTCTGCGCGGGCATGGACCTCAAGGAGTCCCGCGGTGCGGGCGCCGAGCAGCAGGGCGTCACCGAGGTGCCGCGGATCCTGACGACGCTGTGGGACTCCCCCAAGCCGGTCGTCGCCCGGCTGTCGGGCCCGGCCCGCGCCGGTGGGGTCGGGATCGTGGCGGCGTGCGACATCGCCGTCGCCGCCGAGTCGGCCACCTTCGCCTTCTCCGAGGTCCGCATCGGGGTCGTGCCCGCGGTCATCTCGGTGACCGTGCTGCCCCGGCTGTCCGCCCGCGCCGCGCACGAGCTCTTCCTCACCGGGGAGACCTTCGACGCGCGGCGCGCGGCCGCCGTCGGGCTGATCAACAGCGCCGTCCCGGCGGAGGCCCTCGACGACGAGGTGACCCGCTACACCGGCATGCTGCGCCTCGGTGCGCCCGGCGCCCTGGCCGGGGCGAAGGCGATGCTGCGCCGCGAGCGCCCCGCGACGATGTCCGACGACTTCGCCGCGATGAACACGCTGTCCGCCTCGTACTTCGCCTCCGAGGAGGGACAGGAGGGCATCCTGGCCTTCGGGGAGAAGCGGACGCCGTCCTGGGTGCCGGAGGGCTGAGCCCGCGCCCCCGGCCCGGCTCGCCTGGCCCGGCCCGCCCCGCCGAGTGGCACACCAGGCACCTCGGACCCCCTCGGGCGGGTTCACGGCGTACCACTCGGTGCGTGATCCGGCGCCGGCCGCTCTCCGCGACGATGCGCCCGGGCTCGCCACGCAGGTTCGACCGGGTGCAGCGGTGGACCCGCCACCCGGCGTCGACGAGCCGGATCACCCTCGCGGATTCACGCAGGACCGGGTCGCGGCCGGTGTGGTCGGCGACCTCGTACTCGATGCCGACGGGCGCCGCGGGACCGGCGAGATCGAGCTACACCGCGCGGCGCCGGGCGTCGTCGAGCACCGGGTGCTGGACCTCCGGTCGCGGCGGGCCGGCCCGGACCAGGAGCAACCGCAGCCGGGTCCCGGGCGGGAACATGGCGCGCCGGTCGGCGGGCCCCAGGACGCCGGGAACGCCGGCCACCCCGCGCGGCCCCGGTAGCGACCGCGACGTTCAGCAGCAGGTCCGGAGCGAACCCGTGCCGGGCGGGGCCGTTCGGCGTCCCCGGTGTGCGATCGCGAACCGGTCCGGTCGCCGGGGTATGCCGGGTGGCACCCCACGGCCCCGGGGCCGGCCCCGACGGGTTCACGGTGTGGCACTCGGCGAAGCGTGCCGGGCGGCCCGGAGAGCCGGGGGTATGCCGCGACCACAGCGGGAGAGGGGCCTGCTGCGGCTCAGGGGGTGGGGGCGTGCCGCGGCTGGGCGAAGGGGGTTCGGCGGCGGCCGGGCGAGGGCGGAGGGTGTGCGGAGGTGGGGCGGGCCGCCGAGGGGCGGGGAGCCACCGGGCGCGCCTACCCTGGAGAACATGAGCGTCCCCGTCGTCAGCACCGATCCGGGCGCGGCACTGGACCTGCTCGCCGGGCGACGCCTCGTCGTCCTCACCGGGGCCGGGCTGTCCACCGACTCCGGCATCCCGGACTACCGCGGCCCGGGCTCACGACCGCGCAACCCGATGACCTACTCCGAGTTCGTGTCCGGGGAGCCCGCGCAGCGACGGTACTGGGCGCGCAGCCACGTCGGCTGGGCCCGGATGCGTCGCGCCGACCCCAACCCCGGACACCGCGCGCTGGCCGCACTGGGGGCGGCGGGCGTCGTCGACGGACTGATCACACAGAACGTCGACGGCCTGCACTCCGTGGCCGGCAGCCGCGGCGTGGTCGACCTGCACGGGCGCATCGACGAGGTCGTCTGCCTGGACTGCCGCCGCATCACCCCGCGCGACGCGCTGCAGGCCCGGCTCACCGCGCTCAACCCCGGCTTCACCGAGGCGCACAGCGCGCAGGTCGAGACGGCCCCCGACGGCGACGCCGCGGTGGAGATCACCGACGGCTTCCGGATCGTGCCGTGCGCGTCGTGCGGCGGGGTCCTCAAACCGCACGTCGTGTTCTTCGGGGAGAACGTGCCGAAGGACCGGGTGGCGCGCTGCTACGCGATGGTGGCCGCGCTGACCCCCGAGGACGGCGCGCTGCTCGTCGCCGGGTCCTCGCTCACCGTCATGTCGGGGCTGCGGTTCGTCCGGGCCGCGCATCGGGCGGAGGTGCCGGTCGTGATCGTCAACCGCGGGGCGACCCGGGGCGACGAACTCGCCGACCTGCGCGTCGACGCGGGCTGCTCGGAGGCGCTCGCCGCACTCGCGGCCCAGCCGGTCTGAGCGCTCAGGCCCCGCCGTCGCGACGCCCGCGGGGGGTGTCGAAGCGCCGGGTGGCCCGGTCGGCACCGATCGCGACCAGCGCGCACGCGGGCAGGACCACCACCGTCACGAACACGACCTGCACCACGAACGGCAGGCCGGTGAGCCACAGCTCGAACGCGTCCCAGCCGTCGATGATCGTGCGCACACTCCACACGGTAGTCCCCGGGCCCAGGCATTAGGTTCGGGGCCATGTTCGCTGTCTATGCGCAGGAGCCCAACGCCGACGCTCCCCTCGACTCCCTCGTCGTGGGCGAGCGGCCCGACCCGGAGGTCCCCGACGGCTGGGTCTCCGTCAACGTCTCCGCCGCCAGCCTCAACATGCACGACCTGTGGACGCTGCGCGGGGTCGGCATCAAGCCCGACCAGTTCCCCATGATCCTCGGCTGCGACGGCGCCGGGACCCTCGACGACGGCACCGAGGTCGTCCTCTACCCGATCATCGGCGACCCTGACTGGCGCGGCGACGAGACGCTCGACCCGAAGCGCACCCTGCTCACCGAGCGCCACCAGGGCACGATGGCCGACACGGTGATCGTCCCGGCGCGCAACGCGGTCCCCGCCCCGAAGGGCCTCACCCCCGGCCAGGGCGCCGTCCTGGGCACCGCCTGGCTGACCGCGTACCGGATGCTGTTCACCAAGTCGGGCCTGCAGCCGGGCCAGACGGTGCTCGTCCAGGGCGCCTCCGGCGGCGTCTCGACGGCGCTGGTCCAGCTGGGCCGCGCCGCGGGCTTCCAGGTGTGGGTCACCGGCCGCGACGAGGAGAAGCGCGCACTGGCCGAGCGGCTCGGCGCGCACGCCACGTTCGAGTCCGGGGCGAGGCTGCCGGGCAAGGTCGACGCCGTCATGGAGTCGGTCGGCGAGGCCACCTGGAAGCACTCCATGCGGGCGCTGCGTCCCGGTGGCCGCATCGTCGTCTGCGGCTCCACCTCGGGCCCGAACCCGCCCGCGGACCTGCAGCGGCTGTTCTTCCTCCAGCTCGAGGTGGTCGGCGCGACCATGGGGACGCGGCCGGAGCTCGCGGATCTCATGAACTTCGTGGCGACGGCCGGGATCGCGCCGGAGATCGGGACAGAACTGCCGATGGACTCCGCGAAGGAGGCGTTCGAGGCGATGGCCGCGGGGCGCACGGCGGGGAAGATCGTCCTGACCCGCTAGGGCGTTACGTGATCCGGGTGTGATGCAGTCGTGATGTCGTTGGTGAACGTCAAGCGGTCTACGTAATCGCTGGTCGTCGGCCTGTCGGTCATCGCTGCGTGACGACCGCCCGGCGCTCGGGGGACGTTTGCCCAGGACAGGGTCGGATTTCGCCCGTTCGGCAAGTACAGTGCGTCATCGTGACCGAGCCTTTGAGTCGACGGGCGTCGGGGACTGCCACCATGGCTGCCCCGACGCCTGGAGCCGCGGGTGTCGTCGAGTTCCTGGACCGGGTCGACCACGCCGTGGCCACAGCCCTGTCCACCAACCCGTCCTCGACGGACGTCAGCCGTGACGGCTGGCGGGTCCTGTTGATGCTCGCCCGCGGCACCGGCCGCAGCATGGGCGAGGTCGCGGGACACACGTCGCTGCCCGCCCCCACGGCCACCCGGATCGTGGACCGCCTCGTCGAGAAGAAGCTGGCCTACCGGTCGGCCGACCCGCTCGACCGGCGCCGCGTGCTGGTGCACCTGTCGGCCGAGGGCCGGACGGTCGTCGAGTCCGTCTGCCAGCGGGTGCAGCGCATCCTGTCGCCGCGCCGTGCCCCCGCCGCCCGGCCCGCGTCGTGCGACGGGCCGATCCCCGGCCCCCGGGCGGGCTCGGTCATGTAGACCGCCCCCGCGCTCCCCCGCCCCCCACCACGTACACGTCGGGCCCGACCCCCAGCCGGGAGTCGGGCCCGCTTCGCGTCCGGGGGGCTACTTCTTGGGCTTCTCGGTAGCCGTCCCGCCACCGGTGGACAGCGCGGCGACGAAGGCCTCCTGCGGGACCTCGACGCGGCCGATCGTCTTCATCCGCTTCTTGCCCTCCTTCTGCTTCTCCAGCAGCTTGCGCTTGCGGGAGATGTCGCCGCCGTAGCACTTGGCGAGGACGTCCTTGCGGATCGCGCGGATCGTCTCGCGGGCGATGATCCGGGCGCCGACGGCGGCCTGGATCGGCACCTCGAACTGCTGGCGCGGGATGAGCTCGCGCAGCTTGGTCGCCATCGAGGTGCCGTAGGAGTACGCCGACTCCTTGTGCACGATCGCGGAGAACGCGTCGACGGCCTCGCCCTGCAGCAGGATGTCGACCTTCACCAGGTCGGCCACCTGCTCGCCGGCCTCCTCGTAGTCGAGGCTGGCGTAGCCGCGCGTGCGGGACTTCAGGTTGTCGAAGAAGTCGAAGATGATCTCGCCGAGCGGCATCGTGTAGCGCAGCTCGACGCGGGTCTCGGACAGGTAGTCCATCCCGCCGAGCTGGCCGCGCCGGCTCTGGCAGAGCTCCATGATGGTGCCGACGAACTCCGACGGCGCCAGGATGGTGATCTTGGTGATCGGCTCGCGGACCTCGGCGACCTTGCCCACCGGCCAGTCGCTGGGGTTGGTCACCTCGATCTCCTCGCCGTCGTCGGTGGTGACCTGGTAGACGACGTTGGGTGCGGTGGAGATCAGGTCGAGGTCGAACTCGCGCTCGAGCCGCTCGCGGGTGATCTCCAGGTGCAGCAGGCCGAGGAAGCCGCAGCGGAAGCCGAAGCCGAGCGCGGCCGAGGTCTCGGGCTCGTAGGTGAGCGCGGCGTCGTTGAGCTGCAGCTTGTCCAGCGCCTCGCGCAGGTCGGGGTACTGCGAGCCGTCGATCGGGTAGAGCCCGGAGTAGACCATCGGCTGCGGCTCGCGGTAGCCGGTCAGTGGCGCGGTGGCCCCGTTGCGCTTGGACGTGACGGTGTCGCCGACCTTGGACTGACGGACGTCCTTCACCCCGGTGATGAGGTAGCCGACCTCGCCGACCCCCAGGCCGGCGGACGGCTTGGGCTCCGGGGAGACGATGCCGATCTCGAGCAGCTCGTGCTCGGCACCGGTGGACATCATCTTGATCTTCTCGCGCGGGGAGAGCTTCCCGTCGACGACCCGGATGTAGGTGACGACGCCGCGGTAGGTGTCGTAGACCGAGTCGAAGATCATCGCGCGGGCGGGGGCGTCGGCGTCGCCGACCGGGGCGGGGACCTGCGCGATGACGGCGTCGAGCACCGCCTCCACGCCCTCACCGGTCTTGGCGCTGCACCGCAGCACGTCCTCCGGCTCGCAGCCGGTGATGTGCGCGATCTCCGCGGCGTAGCGCTCCGGGTCCGCGGCGGGCAGGTCGATCTTGTTCAGGACCGGGATGATGTGCAGGTCCTTCTCCATGGCCAGGTACAGGTTGGCCAGGGTCTGCGCCTCGATCCCCTGCGCGGCGTCGACCAGCAGGATCGCGCCCTCGCACGCCTCGAGCGCCCGGGAGACCTCGTAGGTGAAGTCGACGTGGCCGGGGGTGTCGATCAGGTGCAGGACGTGCTCGGTCTCGACGCCGTCGGCGTTCTTCGCGGTCCACGGCAGTCGGACGTTCTGCGCCTTGATCGTGATGCCGCGCTCGCGCTCGATGTCCATCCGGTCCAGGTACTGGGCCCGGGCGTCACGATCGCTCAGCACTCCCGTGACCTGCAGCATCCGGTCGGCCAGGGTGGACTTCCCGTGGTCGATGTGGGCGATGATGCAGAAGTTCCGGATGCGCTCCGGCGGGGTGAACGTGCGGTCGGCGTACGTCGTCACTCGGCTGTACTCGGCTTTCGCTCATGCGTGGGGCTTCGGGCACTTCGGGTGCTCAGGGCACTCGGGGCTCGGGGCACTGGGTCCCATCGTCCCATGTCGGGCCGGGCGACCGCCGTGGTGGCACCGCAGATCGTCACACGCCGTTCACGCGGCGCGTCCCGGCGTTGCCGCCCGCCCACCGATCGCGCACGATCGAACGGGTCAGCCACCCCCACCCGGAGGAGTCACCGTGTCGGTCACCCCCGTCCCCCCGCTCGACCGACTGGGCGCCGCCCGCGTCGTACTGGCCCGCAAGAAGAAGCTGGGCCTCACCTGGGACAAGATCGCCGAGGCGTTGGGCCACCCGGTCGAGTGGTCCACCTCGGCCCTGCTCGGACAGCAGACGCTGACCCGCGAGCAGGCCGAGACCGCGGGTTCGCTGCTCGACCTGGACCCCGACGTCGTCGACGCGCTCACCCTCCCGCCGGTCCGCGGCGCGGCCGCGGTGGACCTCACCGACCCACTGGTCTACCGGCTCTCGGAGATGGTCCAGGTGTACGGAACGACGATCTCGGAGCTGGTCCGCGAGGAGTTCGGCGACGGCATCGTCTCGGCCATCGACTTCGAGCTGGACCTGCAGCGGGTGCCCGACCCCAAGGGCGACCGGGCCGTGATCACCCTCAACGGGAAGTTCCTGCCCTACCGCGTCTGGTGACCCGGCACAGGGCGCGACGACGCCGCTGGTAACCTTGTGCGTCGAGCGCTCGGCGTGCTCGCCCGAAACGGCCTGGACCCTCTCTCCAGTGATGCTGTTCGGTGCCGCCGGAGCGGACCCGGACGAGAACACTCACCAGCCGACCAGCAGGCAGGAAGACCAGAGGCAGACGTGGCCAACATCAAGTCGCAGATCAAGCGAGTCAAGACCAACGAGAAGCGCCGGCAGCGCAACAAGTCGGTGAAGTCGTCGGTCAAGACCGCGATCCGCCACTTCCGCGAGGCCGCCGACTCCGGCGCCGACAACGTCGTGGAGCTGCAGCGCAAGGCGGCCAAGGCCCTCGACAAGGCGGCCGGCAAGGGCGTCATCCACCGGAACCAGGCGGCCAACCGCAAGTCGGCCCTGGCCAAGCGTCTCAACGACGTCCAGGCCTGAGCCACCCCGGTTCTTCCGACGACGGCGCCGCCCCACCCGGGCGGCGCCGTCGTCGTCTTTCCGGACCCCGGGCGGCCCGGCACGGCCGGTGTCCCCGGGGCCGAGCGGGGCGGCACCGTCGCCGCTCCCGGGGCCCGCGGGGCGGCGCTGTCGAGCGCTCGGGGGTCCGGCCGGGTCAGCGCGGGGTGCGCGCGGACACGACGGCCAGCACGGCCCGCTCCAATGCGTACCCCGCGTCCGCGGCGACGCCTTTGACGTCGGCGTTCACCCGCGCCGTCGCCGCGATGGCGACGGCGAGCTGCTCCGGGCGCCACTGCCGGACCGTCTGCTGCGCCTTGCGGATCTTCCAGGGCGGCATGCCCAGCTCCCCGGCCAGCCGGTTCGGGTCGCCCCGCCCGGCCGAGCCGACCTTGGCCAGGGTGCGCACCGAGTCCGCGAGCGCGTCGGCGATCAGCACGTGCGGGACACCGAGCACCAGCGCCCACCGCAGCGCCTCCATCGCCGCCCGCCGGTCCCCCGCGACCGCCGCGTCGGCCACCGCGAAGCCCGAGGACTCGGCCCGGCCGCGGTGGTAGCGCCGCACCCCGGCCTCGTCCACGGCGCCGCCGGTGTCCGCGACGAGCTGCCCGGCCGCGGCCGCCAGCTCCCGCAGGTCCGACCCGACCGCCTCGACCAGCACCGCGAGCGCCCCGGGCGTGATCGTGCCGCCGTGGCGGCGGACCTCGTCGCGCACGAAGTCCGACCGCTCGTCGGCGCGGGTGATGCGGTTGCAGGTGACGGTGTGCGCCCCGGCCTTGCGCATCAGATCCAGGACCGCCTTGCCCTTCGCTCCCCCGGCGTGCTGGACCACGAGCACGATCCCGTCGGCCGGGTCCTTCACGTAGTCGGCGATGGCGGCGGTCATGTCCTTGTTCGCGTCCTGACCGTGGGTGAGCACGATCACCCTGCCCTCCGCGAAGAGCGAGGGGCTGAGGTGCCCGGCGAGCTCGCCGGGTGCCACCTCGGAGGTGCGGAAGCGGCGCAGCTCGGTCTCCGGATCGCGCTGCCGGGCGCGCCGGACCAGGTCGGACACCGCCCGCTCGGCCAGGAACTCCTCGTCCCCGACGACCAGCTGCAGCGGGCCCGGTTCGCTCGTGCTGCTCACACCCCCATGGTGGCCCACACCTCCGACAACGGGAGAGTCGCGTCCCGACCGGAGAACGTCGCCTGGCGGTGGGGTGTCCCGCTCGCGTACGGTCGTCGTCGATTCCGGCGCCCGGCGTCCGGAGCACCACAACCGCATATGGCTCATCCAGAGGGGCAGAGGGAACGGCCCGTTGAAGCCCCGGCAACCGGCGTCGCACGACGATCCGCCCAGACCTGCGCATTCCGCGTGGCGAGGACGTCGACGAACACGGTGCCAATTCCGGCCCGCCACATCCGGCGGGACAGATGAGGAGATCTCGTGACTCTCACTGCTGCGCCCGAAACCACCTCCGCCTACGACCTCGGCTCCGCGCGCGCTCTCGCGTGCCGCGAGTGCCGCCACGAGATCCCGCTCGCCGCGGAGTTCGCGTGCCCGCGCTGTTTCGGCCCCCTCGAGGTCGCCTACGAGTTCCCGACGGTCACCCGCGCCTCCATCGAGGCCGGGCCGAAGTCGATCTGGCGCTACAAGGACCTGCTGCCGGTCCCGTCGACCGTCGAGCAGCATGCGAACACCGAGCCCGGCCTGACCCGGCTGATCGAGGCCGACAACCTGGCCCGCGCGCTCGGCGTCCGCAAGATCTGGATCAAGGACGACACGGGCAACCCGACGCACTCGTTCAAGGACCGCGTCGTCGCCGTCGCGCTCGCCGCCGCCCGTGAGCTCGGCTTCTCGGTGCTGTGCTGCCCCTCGACGGGCAACCTGGCCAACGCCGTCGCCGCCGCGGCCGCCCGTGCCGGCTGGGACTCGGTCGTGCTGATCCCGTCCTCGCTGGAGCAGGCGAAGATCGTCACCACCGCCGTCTACGGCGGCACCCTGCTCGCCGTCGACGGCAACTACGACGACGTCAACCGGCTCGCCACCGAGCTGGCCGCCGAGCACGAGGACTGGGCGTTCGTGAACGTCAACGTCCGGCCGTACTACGCCGAGGGCTCGAAGACCCTGGGCTACGAGGTCGCCGAGCAGCTCGGCTGGCGGCTCCCGCAGCAGGTCGTGGTCCCGGTGGCGTCCGGCTCCCAGCTCACCAAGATCGACAAGGGGTTCACCGAGCTCGGCACCCTGGGTCTGGTCGAGCCCACCCCGTACACCGTGTTCGGCGCCCAGGCCACCGGCTGCTCGCCGGTCGCGCGGGCCTTCGAGGCCGGCCACGACGTGATCCAGCCGCAGAAGCCGGACACCATCGCGCGCTCGCTGGCGATCGGGAACCCGGCCGACGGTCCGTACGTCCTCGACTCGGTGCGCCGCACCGGCGGCTCGGTGGGGCACGTGTCCGACGAGGAGGTCGTCGCCGGCATCCGGCTCCTGGCCCGCACCGAGGGCGTGTTCGCCGAGACCGCGGGCGGGGTCACCATCGCGACCACCAGGAAGCTGCTCGAGGCCGGGGCACTCGACCCCGACGCCGAGACCGTCCTCATGATCACCGGAGACGGCCTCAAGACCCTCGACGCCGTCTCCGGCGAGGTCGGCCCGACGGCGACCGTGCCGTCGACGTCCGCCGCGGTCCGCGAGGCGCTGGCGAACCGAGGCTGACCGGCCCCGCCGGCCGGGCGCCGGACGGGGGTCGCCCCGCGCGACCACCGTCAGCCCGGCCGGGTCGTCGCCGGTCAGGGCCAGGTCGCCGGACCGGTCGGTGCGTGCGACGACGATCCCCGCCCCGGCGAGCCGGTCCACCAGCTCCGCGTTGGGGTGCCGGTAGCTGTTGCCGTTTCCGACGCTGATCACCGCCGCCCGCGGCGCGACGGCCGTGATCAGCCGCGGGACCACCTTGCGGGACCCGTGGTGGGGCATCTTCAGCACGTCCGCCCGCAGGTCGGCCCCGGAGTCGAGCAGGTCGTCCTGGGCGACCAGCTCGGCGTCGCCGGTCAGCAGGATCGTCGCGGCCGGGGTGGTCGCGCGCAGCAGCAGCGAGATGTCGTTGACCGCCGTCCCGTCGCTGCCGTCGACCGTCAGGGGCGGGTGGACCGGACCGAGGACCTGCAGGCGCAGCTCCGGCCAGCCCAGCGCCATCCCGCGCGCGAGCCCCACCACCGGGGCACCGGCCTCCTCGGCACGCCGGGTGATGTCACGCAGCCCGGACGCCGGCTCCCGTACCGGCCCGACGGCGATGCCGCCCGCGGCGCGGCCACGCAGCGCGCCGGCGAGTCCGCCGTCGTGGTCGGCGTGAAAATGGGTGATCACCACGAGCTCCAGGACCCGGACGCCGAGCCGGTCCAGGCAGGTGTCGACGGCGTCGTCGGTCGGCCCGGTGTCGACCAGGACGGCGTGCCCGGGGGTACCGGTGGCGAGGACGAGCGCGTCGCCCTGACCGACGTCGCAGGCCACCATCCGCCACCCGGCGGGCGGCCATCCGGGCGGCGCGAACCGGGTCGGGACGAGGACGACGAGCAGCCCGACCAGCAGGGCCAGCAACAGCGCCCGCAGCCGGGGCACCCGGCCCATCGCCAGTAGCACGACCAGCACCCCGGTGAGCAGCAGCGCGCCGCCCGCCCCCGCGGGCCACGGCACGGTGGCACCGGGCACCGCGGCGGCCCGGTCCCCGACCACCACCAGCCACCACACGAACGGTCCCGCCAGCCAGGCGCAGCACCATGCGGCGGCCGGGCTCACCGCGGACAGCACCGCACCGAGCACGCCCAGCACCGTCGCGGGGGCGACGGCGGGCGCCGCGAGCAGGTTCGCCACCACGGTGACCAGCCCGACTCCCCCGTTGAGCCCGGCGATCACCGGCGCGGTGGCCAGGGCCGCGGCGACCGGGACGACCAGTGCCTCGGCCGGTCCGGACGGCAGCCCGCGCCGTCGCAACGCCGCCGTCCAGCCCGGGCCGAGCAGGACCAGTGCACCGGTGGCGACGACGGAGAGCACGAACCCGGCGTCGACGGCCAGGTCGGGGGCGGCCAGCAGCAGGCCGAGCACGGCCACCGCCAGCGCGGGCACCGCCGACCGGGCGCGGCCGGCCGCGAACGCGATCAGCACCACCCCGCCCATGACCGCCGCCCGCAGTACCGACGGTGACGGCCGGGCCAGCACGACGAACCCGACCAGGGCCAGCATCGCGGCCGCGGCCGCGATCCGCGGGTCGGTCCGGAACAGGCGCAGGAGGAGCAGCACCGCCCCGGTGATGATCGCGACGTTGGCCCCGGAGACGGCGGTGAGATGCGCGAGCCCGGCGGTGCGGAAGTCCTGCTCGGTCTCGGCGAGCTGGGCGCGGGTGTCCCCGATCGCGAGCCCGGGCAGCAGTCCCGCGGGTGCCTCGGGCAGCGCGGAGACCGCCGCGTCGCGCAGGCCGTCGCGCAGCGCCCCGGCCCCGGTCTGCCACCAGGGCGGCGCGGTTACGTCCTGCGGCGCACCCCGGACCTTCAGCACGGCGATCGTGAGGTCGGGGCGCTGTGCGGGCATGAGCAGCCCGGCGGCGGAGACCTCCTGGCCGGGGAGCAGCCCGGTCCAGCTCGCCGCCGGGGCCAGGAGCAGGAGCTTCCCGCCGGTGGTCGCCCGGTCCCCGCCGACGGTGGCTGTGACGAGCTCGGTGGGTACCAGCGCCATCGCCCGGGCGGCGCCGGACTCGTCGCCGCCGCCGGTGGTGCTGCGCAGGAGCCGGGGGTCGTCGGTGAGCCGGACGCGGACCTCGGCGGCGGCACCGCGGTCGGCGGGTGCCCGCAGCGGGTGCGACGCCAGCGCGGCCGCGTGGACGGTGACCAGGACGGCCGCGACGAGGGCGCACCCGGCCGCGGC
>NZ_JAMXSG010000105.1:0-17580 GCF_024124365.1 Pseudonocardia sp. McavD-2-B | reverse complement strand
CCGGGTGGCCGCGGACGCGGCCCGGGCCGCGCTGGCCCGGGCCACCGGGCGCCCGCCCGAGCTGGTGCGGGCCGGGGTCGTCGACGCGGGCGGACTGGGCCTGGTCGTCGTGCTGGACGCGCTGGTCGCCGCGGCGGGCGGTGATCCGGGGCCGCCGCCGTCGTCGCAGGTGGGGACGCCCGGTCCGGCCTCGACGGTCACCGCCGACGGCGAACTCGTGCCGTGGGTGCCCCAGCCGGTCTACGAGGTCACCTACTGGCTGCCCGGGCCCGACCCGGCCGCGCTGGAGACGCTGCGTGCCCGGCTCGCCGGGCTCGGGGACTCGGTCGGTCTCGCCGGGGACGGCGGTGGCGGGGTGATGGTGCACGTGCACACCACCGAGGCCGGGCCCGCGGTCGAGGCGGGACTGGCGGTCGGGCGCCCGTCGGGGATCCGGATCGAGGCGTTGCCGCCGGCGCCGCCGACCCGGGACCGCGCGGTCCTACTGATGATCGAGAGCAGCGGGGCCGGGGCGCTGGCCCGGGCCGCGGGCGGGAACGTGCTGGTCGCCGACCCGGACCCGGCCGTCGACGAGGTCCTGGCCGCGATCCGCGCGACCGGCGCCGAGCACGTCGTGGTGCTGCCGTGCGCGACGCACCGGCGCACGGTCACCGAGACCGCGGCCGAGCGGGTGCGGTTCGAGGGCATCGACGTGGTGGTGATCCCGGCGAGCTCGGTGCTGCAGGGCCTGGCCGCGCTCGCGGTGCACGACCCGGCCCGTCGCGCCCCGGACGACGTCGTCGCGATGGCCGAGGCCGCGGCCGCCACCCGGACCGGTGGGCTGGCCGTCGCCGAGGCCGAGGCGCTCACGTGGGCCGGTCCCTGCCGCCCGGGGGAGATCCTCGGGATCTCCGACGGCGAGGTCGTGCTGATCGCCCCGGATCTCGCTGTCGGTGCCCTGTGGTTGGCTCACCGCATGCTCACTCCGGGTGGGGAGCTGGTGACCGTGCTGCTCGGCTCGGCCGCCCCCGACGAGCTCGGGGAGCGGTTCGCCGAGGACCTGCGCCGCACCCACCCGGAGGTCGACGTCGTGGTGCACCGGGGGGAGCAGGGCGACTACCCGCTGGTGCTGGGAGTGGAGTAGATGGACGACGGGTTCGACCTCGACAGCCGGCTCGACGGGCCGCTCGGGCGCAAGGCCGCCGATGCGCTGGCCCCGCTCGGGCTGGAGACCGTCGGGGACCTGCTGCGGCACTACCCGCGGCGCTACGTCGACCGCGGCCGGCTCACCGAGATCGCCGGGCTGGTCGCGGGCGAGCACGTCACCGTCGTCGCGGCGGTGGCGCGCGCCGAGCTGCGGGAGATGCGCAACCGGCGCGGGAAGATGCTCAAGGCCGTCATCCGGGACGAGAAGGGCGGCGAGCTCGACGCCACCTTCTTCAACGGCTGGAAGCTGCAGGGCTTCATCAAGCAGGGCGTCGTCGGCGTCTTCTCCGGCAAGGTCGGGGTGTTCAACAACCGGCTGCAGCTGACCCACCCGCAGTTCGAGGAGATCGAGGAGAGCGACTCGCTGCGCCCGTTCCTGTCGGTCTACCCGGCGAACGCGAAGGTGACCTCGCAGGCCATCGCACGCTCGGTGCGCCAGGTCCTGGAGCAGATCGACGACCCGACCGATCCGCTGCCCGAGTCGCTGCGCGAGCGGGAGAAGCTGCCCGAGCTGGGGCGGGCGCTGCGGCGCATCCACGTGCCGGAGACCGAGGCCGACCTGTTCGCCGCCCGGCACCGCCTGGTGTGGGACGAGGCGCTCGGTGTGCAGCTGGCGCTCGCGCTCCGGCGGGAGGCCGCCGTCGCGCGGCCTGCCCCGGTGTGCCCGCGCCGCGACGACGGCCTGCTCGCCGCGTTCGACGCGGACCTGCCGTTCCCGCTGACCGAGGGCCAGCAGGAGGTCGGCGAGCAGGTGGCCGCGGACCTCGCCCGCGAGTACCCGATGAACCGCCTCGTGCAGGGCGACGTCGGCGCGGGCAAGACGATCGTCGCGCTGCGGGCGATGCTGCAGGCCGTCGACGCGGGCACCCAGGCCGCGATGCTGGCCCCCACCGAGGTCCTCGCCGCCCAGCACGCCCGCTCGCTGCGCGCGATGCTCGGCGCGCTCGGCCGCGGCGGCGAGCTCGGCGCGGGGGAGGACGCGACCGCGGTGACGCTGCTGACCGGGTCGATGGGGGCGAAGGCCAAGCGGCAGGCGCTGCTCGACGCGCAGTCCGGGGCGGCGGGGATCGTCGTCGGGACCCACGCGCTGATCCAGGACACCGTCGGGTTCGCCGAGCTGGGGCTGGTCGTGGTCGACGAGCAGCACCGGTTCGGGGTGGAGCAGCGCGACGCGCTGCGCGCCCGCGGCGAGAAGGCCCCGCACATGCTGGTCATGACGGCCACGCCGATCCCGCGCACCGTGGCCATGACCGTCTACGGGGACCTGGCGGTGTCCGAGCTGAAGGGGTTGCCGAAGGGCCGCTCCCCGGTCGCGACGACGGTCGTGCCGCTGGCCGAGCACCCGTCGTGGATCGAGCGGGTGTGGCAGCGGATCCGCGAGGAGGTCGAGGCGGGCCACCAGTGCTACGTCGTGTGCCCCCGGGTCGGCGGGACGGAGAAGGAGGACGCCGAGGAGCCCCCGCCGGACGACGACGGCGGCGAGGAGCGGCGCGCCCCGCTCGCGGTGCTCGACATCGCCCCGCTGATCGAGGAGAAGCTGGCCGGGCTGCGGGTCGGGATCCTGCACGGCAAGCTCCCGCCGGAGGAGAAGGACACCGTGATGCGGGCCTTCGAACGCGCCGAGCTCGACGTGCTCGTCGCGACCACGGTGATCGAGGTCGGCGTCGACGTGCCGAACGCGACCGGGATCGTGCTGCTCGACGCGGACCGCTTCGGCCTGTCCCAGCTGCACCAGCTGCGCGGCCGGGTCGGCCGGGGCAGCGCACCCGGCCTGTGCCTGCTGGTCACCGACATGCCCGCCGCGACCGCCGCCCGCGAACGGCTCGACGCGATCGCCGGGACCACCGACGGCTTCGAGCTGGCCCGCCTCGACCTGGAGCTGCGCCGCGAGGGCGACGTGCTCGGGTCGAGCCAGTCCGGCTCCCGCTCGGGGCTCAAGCTGCTGTCGCTGCTGCGCCACGGCGAGGTCATCGAGAAGGCCCAGGTGTACGCCCGGCACCTGGTCGCCGACGACCCGGGCCTGGCCGGCCACCCGCGGCTGCGGGACCTGGTGGGAGAGACCCTCGGCGACGAGGAGCGGGCCGCCTACCTGGACAAGTCCTGACCGGTCACGGCCCGGGGAGCTCGCCCCGGGCCGCGGCGTCCAGCCGGGCGCGGGCCGGGCGGGGCAGGTGCACCCGCCCGGACCGTTCCAGCCGGTCCAGCTCGACGCGGGCGCGGCCGTAGGCGGCGAGCCGCTCGGGTTCGGAGTCGGAGTCCCGCGCGGTGGTCAGCAGCTTCACCACCCGCTCGACGGTGCGCCGTTCCTCGGGGTCCAGCCCGGCGAGCCGGATCCGGTCGGCGGCGTCGACCGCGGCGGTCCAGGCGCGGCGGGCGGCGTCGACGGCGCGCACGTGGGTCCCGGCGTGCGGCTCGCCGGGGTCGCCGTCGGTGTCCAGCGCCTGGGCCTCGGCGAACGCGTCGACGAACCGGGCGGTGGCCGCCACCGTGGTGTCCGACAGCGCGGGGCGGCGCAGCACGGCCAGCGGGTCGGCCTCGTGCGCGGCGAACTCCGCGCGCAGCCGCTGGAACTCCGCCCGCGCGCGTCGCCACGCCTGCTCGGCGGCGACGGCCCCGGACGACAGCACGGGACGTGCGGCCGGTTCCGGGCCGGGGTCGGGACCGGGGCCGGGATCGGCGCGCAGCCGCCGGTAGGCCCCGACCACGGCCATCACCAGCAGGGCGAACGACAGCAGCTGGAACACCACGGCCACCACGCCACCACCTCCCCTCCGCGCCGACCGACGGGGCCGGTACCCGTCCCACGGTGCCCGAGGTGTCCGGATCGCGCCACGCACCGGCCCCGCGACGGCACGTCGTGCCACGCCACCGGGTACCACCGGCACGCCGGGACCGGGCGACGTCCCGCTGTGTGGGCACCCTGTTCCGAGCAGTGGTCGGGACCTGGCCGGTCGTGTCAGGATCACGCGTCCGTCGCGCGGGAACCCCCGCCGCCACGGGCGTCGTCGCCGATCGTGATGAGGAGAACGATGTTCCGCAAGGTGCTGGTGGCCAACCGGGGCGAGATCGCCATCCGGGCGTTCCGGGCGGCGTTCGAGCTGGGTGTCTCGACGGTGGCGGTGTTCCCGTACGAGGACCGCAACTCGCTGCACCGCGCGAAGGCCGACGAGTCCTACCAGATCGGTGAGCCGGGTCACCCGGTCCGCGCGTACCTGTCGGTGGAGGAGGTCATCCGCGCCGCGAAGAAGGCCGGCGCGGACGCCGTCTACCCCGGCTACGGCTTCATGTCGGAGAACCCCGATCTGGCCCGCGCCTGCGCCGAGGAGGGCATCACCTTCGTCGGGCCGCCGACAGAGGTCCTGCACCTGACGGGCAACAAGTTCCGCGCCGTCGCCGCCGCCCGGGAGGCGGGTGTGCCGGTGCTGGAGTCCTCCGAGCCGTCGTCGGACGTCGAGGAGCTGCTCGCGGCGGCCGAGGACATCGACTTCCCGATCTTCGTCAAGGCCGTCGCCGGGGGTGGCGGACGCGGGATGCGCCGGGTCACCGAGCCGGGCGACCTCCGCGACGCGATCGAGGCCGCGAGCAGGGAGGCGGAGTCCGCGTTCGGTGACGGCACCGTCTTCCTGGAGCAGGCCGTCGTCAACCCGCGGCACATCGAGGTCCAGATCCTGGCCGACGCCGACGGCAACGTCGTGCACCTCTACGAGCGGGACTGCTCGGTGCAGCGCCGCCACCAGAAGGTCGTCGAGATCGCCCCGGCCCCGAACCTGGACCCGGAGCTGCGGGACCGGATCTGCGCGGACGCGGTGAACTTCGCGCGGACGATCGGCTACGTGAACGCGGGGACCGTGGAATTCCTGCTCGACGAGCGCGGCAAGCACCACTTCATCGAGATGAACCCGCGCATCCAGGTCGAGCACACCGTCACCGAGCAGGTCACCGACCGCGACCTGGTCATCGCCCAGTTGCGGATCGCCTCGGGCATGACGCTGCCCGAGCTGCGGCTGACCCAGGACGACATCACCCTCACCGGTGCGGCGATGCAGACCCGCATCACCACCGAGGACCCGGCCAACGAGTTCCGGCCCGACGTCGGCACGCTGTCGGTCTACCGCTCCCCGGGCGGCCCGGGCGTGCGGCTGGACGGCGGCACCGTGCACGTCGGTGCCGAGGTCTCCGCGCACTTCGACTCGATGCTGGTCAAGCTGACCTGCCACGGCCACGACTTCGCCAACGCCGCCCGGCGCGCCCGTCGCGCGCTGGCCGAGTTCCGGATCCGTGGCGTGGCGACGAACCTGCCGTTCCTCGCCGCCGTGCTGGAGGACGAGGACTTCAAGCAGGGCCGGGTCACCACCAGCTTCATCGAGGAGCGCCCGCACCTGCTCAAGGCCCGTCCGTCGGCCGACCGCGGCTCGCGCATCCTGCAGTACCTGGGCGAGGTCACGGTCAACAAGCCGAACGGCGACCGGCCGCTGGTCGTGGAGCCGGTCGACAAGCTGCCCGCCGGCGTCGACCTGGAGACGCCCGCGCCGGACGGCTCGGCGCAGCTGTTGCGCGAGCTCGGGCCCGAGGGCTTCGCGCGCCGGCTGCGTGAGCAGACCGCGGTCGCGGTCACCGACACGACGTTCCGCGACGCCCACCAGTCGCTGCTGGCGACCCGGATCCGGACCCGGGACCTGGTCGCGGTCGCGCCCTACGTCGCGCGGACCATGCCCGAGCTGCTGTCGCTGGAGTGCTGGGGCGGCGCGACCTACGACGTCGCGCTGCGCTTCCTGGCCGAGGACCCGTGGGACCGGCTCGCCGCGCTCAAGGCCGCGGCGCCGAACATCTGCACCCAGATGCTGCTGCGCGGGCGCAACACCGTCGGCTACACGCCCTACCCGACGGAGGTGACCGACGCCTTCGTGCAGGAGGCGGCGGACACCGGCATGGACATCTTCCGGATCTTCGACGCCCTCAACGACGTCTCCCAGATGCGCCCGGCCATCGACGCCGTCCGGAACACCGGCACGGCGCTGGCCGAGGTCGCGCTCTGCTACACCGCGGACCTGTCGGACCCGGGCGAGAAGCTCTACACCCTGGACTACTACCTGCGCCTGGCCGAGGAGATCGTCGACGCGGGCGCGCACGTCCTGGCGATCAAGGACATGGCCGGCCTGCTGCGCCCGCCCGCGGCGAGGAAGCTGGTCACGGCGCTGCGGGAGCGGTTCGACCTCCCCGTGCACCTGCACACCCACGACACCGCGGGCGGCCAGCTCGCGACGCTGGTCGCGGCGATCGACGCCGGGGTCGACGCCGTCGACGGCGCGGTCGCCTCGATGGCCGGCACGACCAGCCAGCCGTCGCTGTCGGCGCTGGTCGCGGCCACCGACCACACCGACCGCGCGACCGGGCTGAGCCTGACCGCGGTCGGGGACATGGAGCCGTACTGGGAGGCGGTGCGGAAGGTCTACGCGCCGTTCGAGTCCGGCCTCGCGTCGCCGACCGGGCGGGTCTACCACCACGAGATCCCCGGCGGTCAGCTGTCGAACCTGCGCCAGCAGGCGATCGCGCTCGGGCTGGGCGACCGGTTCGAGCTGATCGAGGACTGCTACGCCGCCGCGGACCGGATGCTGGGCAGGCTGGTGAAGGTGACGCCGTCGTCGAAGGTCGTCGGTGACCTGGCCCTGCACCTGGTCGGGGCCGGGGTGGACGCCGCGGACTTCGAGAAGGACCCGGCGGGCTTCGACATCCCGGACTCGGTCATCGGGTTCCTGCGCGGTGAGCTGGGCTCGCCGCCCGCGGGCTGGCCGGAGCCGTTCCGGACCCGCGCGCTGGAGGGCCGCAGCCCCGAGGCGGAGAAGGCGGAGCTGTCCATCGAGGACCGTCGCGGGCTGCGGGACGAGCGTCGCCGCACGCTGAACCGGCTGCTGTTCCCCGGCCCGACCAAGGACTTCGACAGCCACCGCGAGCAGTACGGCAACACCGCGGTGCTGTCGTCGAAGGACTTCTTCTACGGGCTGGAGGAGGACCTCGAGCACACCGTGGACCTGGAGCCCGGCGTCACCCTGATCATCGAGCTGGAGGCCGTCTCCGAGCCCGACGAGCGCGGCTACCGCACCCTGCTGACCACGCTCAACGGGCAGCTGCGCCCGGTGGCGGTGCGCGACGAGTCGGTCGCGACCGAGGTCAAGGCCGCGGAGAAGGCGGACAAGGGGAACGACGCGCACGTCGCGGCCCCGTTCGCCGGGGTCGTGACGCTGCAGGTCGACGAGGGCGACACCGTCGACGACGGCCAGACCGTCGCCACCATCGAGGCCATGAAGATGGAGGCATCGATCACCGCGCACCGGGCCGGCACCGTGAAGCGGCTCGCGATCGGGCAGGTCACCCAGGTCGAGGGCGGGGACCTGCTGGTCGAGCTGGACTGAGCCGCACGGCACGATGGAGCGATGACCAGGCTGATCGCGGGCACGGCGGGCGGACGACGGCTCGCCGTGCCGCCGTCGGGGACCCGGCCGACCTCCGACCGGGTCCGTGAGGCGCTGTTCTCCGCGCTCGACCACGACCCGGGGCTCGGCGGTGCCGCCGTGCTGGACGTGTGCGCCGGGTCGGGCGCGCTCGGGCTGGAGGCGCTGTCGCGGGGCGCGACCGACGCGGTGTTCATCGAGTCGGACAAGCGGGCCGCGGGGGTGCTGCGGCGCAACCTGGCCGCGGTCGGGCTCGGCGGGTCGGTCGTCACCGGGCGGGCCGGGACGGTGCTGGCCGGGCCCGCGCCGCGGGCGTTCGACGTCGTGCTCGTCGACCCGCCCTACGCGGTGCCCGACGACGAGCTCGCGGGCTGGCTGACCGCCGCCGCCACCCACGGCTGGCTCGCGCCCGGTGCGGCGGTCGTCGTCGAGCGGGCGAAGTCGTCGGGTGAGTTCGGCTGGCCCGCCGGGTTCACCGCGGGCCGGTCCCGCCGCTACGGCGACACCGTCCTGCACCACGGCTCGCTCGGGAGCTGAGCCCGGATCAGGCCGCCGGGCCCAGCAGCCGGCCGGGCGTCAGGTCCGGCACCGTCCGGTGTGCCCCGGCGGCGGTCAGCTCCGCGTCCCCGGCCGTCGTCCGGACCCCGACGATGGTGCCCATCCCGGCCGCGACCAGCGAGGACACCCCGGCGACGGAGTCCTCGAACGCGACGCAGCCGGCCGGGTCGGCGTCGAGACGGCGGCACGCGGTGAGGTAGCCCTCCGGGTCCGGCTTGCCGCGCACGACGTCCTCGGCGGTGACGACGAGCTCGACCAGCGGTGCCGCATCGAGCACGTCGCCCAGCACCCGGTCGGCCCAGCCGCGGCGGGCGCTCGTCACCACCGCGAGCCGGTGCCCGCGCCCGGCCAGCGACCGGAGCAGCGCGGGAGCGCCGGGGACGACGTCGACGTCGTCGGCGAGGGCGGAGCCGTGCCCGGCCAGCTGCGCGGCGAGCTCGTCGGGGTCCGCGTCGCGCCACGGCCCGTCGACCTCGCGCAGCGTGTCGGCCGCGCGGCGGCCCATGAACCGGTGCCGGTAGGTCTCGTCGTCGACCTCGGCGCCCCACTCGGCGAAGAACCGCGCCCAGGTCCGGCGGTGCACGTGCTCGCTGCGCACGAGGGTGCCGTCGAGGTCGAACACGACCGGGGCGCCGTCGGGAACGGTGCCCGTCACAGGCGGAACAGCTCGTCGCCGGCGCGGACCGTGTGCCCGGTGGGGGCGCTCACCGAGCCGGCGGGCGAGTCCAGCACGACGACCGGGCAGGTCGGCGCGAGGCCGGCCGCCCGCACGGCGGCGAGGTCCACGGTCAGCACCGGCGCGCCCCGCTCGACCGCGTCGCCCTTCGCGACGTGCGTGGTGAACCCGGCTCCGCCGAGCGAGACCGTGTCGATGCCGACGTGGACCAGGATCCCGGGGCCACCGTCGGCGGTGATCACGAAGGCGTGCGGGTGCAGCGCCGCGACGGTGCCGGCGACCGGGGCCAGCACGACCGCCTCGGTGACGTCCGCGGGCGGCTCGACGGCCGTCCCGCCGCCGAGCAGCTCGTCGCGGAAGACCGGGTCGGGCACCCCCGCGGGGCCGACCACCGCGCCGTCGACCGGCGCGACGACGGACGTCACAGCAGGTCCCGGACGTCGTCGCAGAGGTTCTCCGCCTCCGGCCCGATCACGACCTGCACGACGGTCCCGGACCGGACCACACCGTGCGCCCCGGCGGCCTTCAACGCCGCGTCGTCGACCAGGCCGGGGTCGCCGACCTCGGTCCGGAGCCGGGTGATGCACGCCTCGATGTCGGTGATGTTCGCGGACCCGCCCAGCCCCGCCACGATGTCGTCGGCCCTGCTCATAGGAGGTCTCCCTCTGGTAGCAACTGGTTATGACCAGTGTCTTGACAGGGTGCCGTCCAGCCCGCACCCTCACTGGTTATAACCAGACCGTACCGGCTGACGCGACGGCTCCACAACGCCCGCGCACCGGCCCCGGTCGCCGACACCCTCACGAGGAGTGCGAGCCCATGAGCACCTCCACAGCGGAACCGGTACGACGACGGGCCGGGCTGGCCGGCCTGCAGCGTCTCGGCCGGAGCCTGATGCTCCCGATCGCCGTCCTGCCCGCGGCCGGCCTGCTGCTGCGCCTCGGGCAGGACGACCTGCTCGGCGGCGTCGAGGCGCTGAAGCAGCCCGCGGCCGTGCTCGCCGCGGCAGGCGGCGCGCTGTTCGACCACCTCCCGATGATCTTCGCGCTCGGCATCGCGATCGGCTGGGCGCGCCGCTCCGACGGGTCCACCGCGCTGGCCGCCCTCGTCGGCTACCTCGTGATGGACGGCGTGTTCACCGCGCTGTCCCCGGTGCTGCTGCCCGGGGTGCTCGACTCCGAGGGTGAGCAGGCCACGATCGACTTCGGGGTGCTGGGCGGCATCGTCGCGGGCCTGGTCGCGGCACTGCTGTGGCAGCGCTTCCACCGCACGACGCTGCCGACCTTCCTCGGCTTCTTCAACGGCCGCCGGCTGGTCCCGATCCTCACCGCCGTGTCGATGATGGTGATCGCGTCGGCGATGAGCCTGGTCTATCCGGTGTTCAACGCCGGGCTGACCGGGCTGGGCACCGCCGTCGGGGAGAACGCGGTCGTCGGCGGCGGGATCTTCGGCGTGGTGAACCGGCTGCTCCTGCCGATCGGGCTGCACCACATCGTCAACAACGTCGTCTGGTTCCTCATCGGGGATTACCAGGGGGTGCACGGCGACCTGCAGCGGTTCTTCCAGGGTGACCCGACCGCGGGTACCTTCATGACCGGCTTCTTCCCGATCATGATGTTCGCGCTGCCAGCCGCCGCACTAGCCATCTGGCACGAGGCCCGCCCGGAGAAGCGCAAGCTCGTCGGCGGGATCATGGTGTCGGTCGCGCTGACCTCCTTCGTCACCGGTATCACCGAGCCGCTGGAGTACGCCTTCGTCTACGTGGCGTGGCCGCTGTACCTGATCCACGCGGTGCTCACCGGCACCTCGCTGGCGCTGGTGAACGCCCTCGACATCCACAGCGGGTTCGCCTTCTCCGCCGGTGCGATCGACTACGTCCTCAACTTCGGCCAGGCCACCCGGCCGCTGTGGCTGATCCCGATCGGGCTCGCCTACGCCGTCGTCTACTACGTGCTGTTCCGCTTCGTGATCCGTCGCTGGAACCTGCGCACCCCCGGCCGGGAGGACGACGAGACCACCGGCGCCACGGACACCACCCAGACCACTGGCACCACGGACACCACCCAGACCACCGGCACCGCGGGCAAGGCCGACCGGTGACCGCCGCCGATGAGCAGGAGAGCACCGTGCACACCCGCACCGCCGTCGTCGCGTCCCGGGTGGGGCTGCACGCCCGCCCGGCCGCACTGTTCGCCCGCGCCGCCGCCGCCACCGGGCTGCCCGTCACCATCGCGACCGACGGGAAGGACCCGGTCGACGCGCGCAGTGTCCTCGGGCTCATGACCCTCGGCGTCGTCTTCGGCGACGAGGTCGTGCTGCGGGCCGACGGCGACGGCGCCCCGGCTGCGCTGGACGGCCTCGTGACGCTGCTCGAGACGGACCACGACGCGTGACGGCAGACCGCATGCTCCGCGGCACCGTCGTCACCGACGGCCGGCTGCTCCCGGACTCGGTCGTCGCGGTCGCGGGGGACCGGATCGTCGCGGTCCTCCCGGCCGCGGCGTACGACGGTCCGCTCCCGCCCGCGTCGTCGTCGCTGCTGCTGCCCGGGCTGGTCGACGTGCACGACCACGGCGGAGCCGGGCACGGCTTCCCGGACGCGACGGCGGCGGGGGCGGCGGCCGCCGTCGCCCACCACCGCGCCCACGGCACGACGACGATCCTCGCCTCGCTGGTCTCCGCCCCGCCGACCGTGCTGGCGGAGCGGATCGCGACGCTGCGCCCGCTCGTCGTCGCCGGGGACCTCGCCGGGATCCACCTGGAGGGCCCGTTCCTGGCCGCCGCGCGGTGCGGCGCGCACGACCCGCGCGCGATCCTCCCGGGCGATCCCGTGCTGCTCGACGAGCTGCTCACCAAGGCCGACGGGGCCGTCGCGTCGGTGACCTACGCGCCGGAGACCGCGCACGCGGCGGACCTGCTCGCGGTGCTCGCCACGCACGGGGTGCTGCCGAGCATCGGCCACACCGACGCCGACGCCCGCACCACCGCGACCGGGATCGCACGGGCGGGCGGCGCGCCGATGAGCGCCACCCACCTGTTCAACGCGATGCCCCCGATGCACCACCGGGCGCCCGGGCCGGTCGCGGCGTGCCTGGCCGCGGCCGCCCGGGGCGAGCTCGTCGTGGAGCTCGTCGCGGACGGGGTGCACCTGTCGCCCGACACCGTCGCCGCGGTGTTCGACCTGGTCGGGCCGGACCGGGTCGCGCTGGTCACCGACGCGATGGCCGCGGCCGGGATGCCCGACGGCCGCTACCACCTGGGCACGATGCAGGTCCGGGTCGACGACGGCGTCGCCCGGATCCCGGACGGGCCCATCGCGGGCGGCACCGCGTGCCTGGTCGACGTCGTGCGCGCCACGGTGCGCGACGCGGGGGTCCGGCTGCAGGATGCGGTGCTCGCCGCGACCCGCACCCCGGCCCGGCTGCTCGGGCTCGACGGCGAGGTCGGGTCGCTGGCCCCGGGCCACCGCGCCGACGTGCTCGTCACCGACGCGGACCTGCGGCCGCAGCAGGTGCTGCGCGCCGGCCTGCCCGTCACCGACGGGGGTGCGTGATGGAGATCGTGGTCCTCGACGACCCGCGGGCCTGCGGGCGGGCGGTCGCCGACGCCGTCGCCGACGTCCTGGCCCGCGGCACCGGCCGGCCGCCGACCCTCGGGCTCGCCACCGGCAGCTCCCCGCTGCCCGCCTACGCCGAGCTGGTCCGCCGCCACCGCGACAAGGGGCTGTCCTTCGCCGGGGCCCGCGCCTTCCTGCTCGACGAGTACCTGGGCCTGCCCGCCGGGCACCCGCAGTCCTACCGCGAGGTCATCCGCCGCGAGCTCACCGACCATCTCGACATCGACCCGGCCGCGGTGCACGCCCCGGACGGCACCCGCGCGGACCCGGCCGAGGCCGCGGCGGACTACGAACGGCTGCTCGCCGCATGCGGCCCGGTGGACCTGCAGATCCTCGGCATCGGCGGCAACGGGCACATCGGGTTCAACGAGCCCGGCTCGGCGTTCGGCTCGCGCACCCGGGTCGCGACGCTGACCGAGCGGACCCGCGCCGACAACGCCCGCTTCTTCGACCGTCCCGCGGACGTGCCGCACCGGGTGCTCACCCAGGGACCGGCCACGATCATGGAGGCCCGGCGGATCGTGCTCGTCGCGACCGGGGAGGGCAAGCGCGCGGCCGTGGCGGCGACGGTGTCCGGACCGGTCACGACCGACGTGCCCGCGACCGTGCTGCGCGACCACCCGCACTGCACGCTGGTGCTCGACCGGGCGGCCGCCGGGGAGCGGGCCGGGCCCGTCGCGGCCGGGCAGGTCGGCGGACCGGGACGGGGGCGGTAGTGGCTACGGTGGACGGCACCATGAACGGCGAGGTCCGGATCGGCGACGGGGTCGTGCCCAAGCACGAACAGCTCCGCATCCTGCTCGCGGAGACGATCGCGCGGGACTTCGCGCCCGGCGACGCCTTCCCCAGCGAGCGCAGGCTGTGCCTGGACCACGGCGTGAGCCGGGTGACGGTGCGGGCCGCCGTCGGCGAGCTGGAGCGCGACGGGCTGCTGACCCGGGTCCGTGGCAAGGGCACCTACGTCGCCGCCCGCACCGCGCGCTCCCGGCTGCACCTCGCGTCCTTCCACGACGACATGCGCAGGCTCGGGCTGACCCCGACCACGGTCGTCCTCGAGGTCGCGCTCACCACCGGACCGCCGGAGGCCGTCCGCGCGCTCGGCCAGGGCCCCGACGGCAGGTGCTGGCACCTGCGGCGGCTGCGCGTCGCCGACGGGGTGCCGATGTCGATCGACGACGCCTGGTACGACGCCGAACAGGTCCCCGACCTCGACGTCCACGACCTCAGCGGCTCGGTCTACGGGATCCTGCAGGAGCACTACCGGCTCCCCATCGACCGCGCCGAGCAGACCGTCGCCGCCCAGCAGGCCGACGAGGCCTCGGCGGTCCTGCTCGGGATCCCCGCCGGGCACCCGATCCTGGTGTTCGACCGGACCTCCAGCTCCGGCGACCGGCCGGTCGAGTACACCGTGTCGCGCTACCGCGGTGACCGCTACGAGCTGCACATGTCGCTGGACCGCAGCTGGGCCTGACCGGTGATCACCGGCTGATAGGTTCCGGCCATGCCCGAGGTCCGTCGCGCCGTCTGCCCCGGTTCCTACGACCCGCCGACGGTCGGTCACCTCGACGTCATCGCCCGCACCGCGGCGCTGTTCGACGAGGTGTTCGTCGCGATCCTGGTGAACCCCCGCAAGGAGGGGCTGTTCTCCGTCGACGAGCGCGTCGCGATGCTCACCGAGATCACCGCGGATTTGCCGGGCGTGCGGGTCGAGTCGTTCCAGGGGCTCGTCGTCGACTACTGCCGCGAGCGCGGCGCCCAGGCGATGGTCAAGGGCCTGCGCGGGGCGACGGACTACGACTACGAGCTCCCGATGGCGCACATGAACCGGCACCTGACCGGGGTCGAGACGCTGTTCCTGCCCGGTGCGCCCGGTCAGGTCTACGTGTCGAGCTCACTGGTCAAGGAGGTCGCCCGCGGCGGCGGCGACGTCACCGCGTTCCTCCCGCCGAGCGTGCACACCCGGCTTCTGGACCGGCTCGCCTGACACGCGGGAGCGGCGCCCAATAACGGGTCCGCGCCCGTGACGGTGAGAGGATCCGTCGCGTGTACCGGGTCTTCGAGTCGCTGGACGCGCTGGTGACGATCGTCGAGGAGGCGCGCAGCGTCCCGATGACGTCGAACTGCGTGGTCCCGCGCGGCGACGTGCTGGAGCTCCTCGACGACGTCCGCGAGGCGATCCCGGGCGAGATGGACGACGCCCAGGACGTGCTCGACCGGCGCGACGACGTCGTGTCCGAGGCCGAGCGCGAGGCGGAGGAGACCCGGACCGCGGCGAACTCCGAGGCCGAGGAGACGCTGCAGAACGCGCGCACCGAGGCCGAACGGCTCGTCGCCGAGGCGCAGGAGGAGGCCGGGCGCACCCTGGCCGAGGCCCGCCACGAGGCGGAGCGCGTGGTCGCCGAGGGCCGCCGCCAGTACGCCGAGGTCACCGACCGGGCCCGGGACGAGGCCGAGCGGATGAGCCACGCCGGCCGGGCCGCGCACGACCGGCTCATCGCCGACGGGCAGAACGAGCAGACCCGGCTGGTGTCCCAGACGGAGGTCGTCCGCTCCGCGCACGCCGAGGCCGGCCGGATCGTCGACGGCGCACACGCCGAGGCCGACCGGCTGCGCCGGGAGTGCGACGACTACGTCGACACCACCCTGGGCGAGCTGGAGACCACCCTGAACAACGCGCTCGGCGTCGTCGGGCGCGGGCGCAGCCAGATCTGGCGCGGCCAGTACGGCCCGAACTACGGCGGCGGACGGCCCCCGGAGCCGGGCCGCACCGGCACCGGGATGGACCTGATCGACTGACGGCCGCGGCGGCTCGGGCGGTCCCGGCCGGGCATCGACGCGGCGCTCACCCCGGGTCCACCGAGCCGCGGACCCGGAGCGCGGCCCCGGCGGCACCCGCGACCGACATCACCACGACCACACCGCACAGGACCGAGGCCACCGGCGCCAGGCCCCACACGTCGACCGCGGCTCCCGCGAGCAGGCTCGCCACGGCGGCCGCGAGGTAGCAGTACAGGTAGACCGCGGCGAGGGTGCCGGCGCGCGTGCCCTCCGGGCTCCGGTCGAGCAGGACCCGGATCGCGCCGGCGAACGCGACACCGAACCCGGCCCCGGCCGCGACCGCGGCGGCGAGGTAGGCGGCGAAGTTCCCGAGGGCGATCGCGACGACGAACCCGGCGGTGCCGGCCGCCAGCACGACGGCCCCACCGGTCAGCGCGCGTGCGGCGGGCAGCCGGGCGGCCGCGAGCCCCGCCGCCGGTCCCGCGAGGTGGTAGACGGCGACGGCCAGGGCGCCGCTGAACAGGTCGTCGCGGCCCAGGACGGAGGCCGCGAGCGACGGGGCCAGCGCCTGGGTGAACCCGCCGAGGACGTAGGTCGCCGCGACGACGACACACACCATCGGGAACAGTCGGCGCGCGGCGCGGGGCACCCGGACCTCCGGCCGCAGCGACCGCAGCGCCCCGGGCCGCCGGACCGCGGTCTCCGGCAGCAGGGCGAGCGCCGCGGCGGCCACGACGAGCAGTCCCGCTGCGACGACGAAGGACCGGACGGGTGCGCCGTCCGGCGCGAGCTGCACCGCGGCTCCGGAGGCGAGCGCGCCGAGCGCGATGCCGCCCGGCGGCGCGCCGCTCGTGATCGCCCCGGCCAGCCCGGGACGCGTCGGGGGTGCCAGGTCGACGACGTAGCCGCCGAGCGCGGCCAGCGCGAGCCCCACCGACACCCCCTGGACCGCCCGCCCGATGATCAACGGCGCGGACGAGTCGACGGTGGCGAGGACCAGGCACGCCACCGCGCCGACGATCAGCGCGGGCACCGCCACCCGGCGCCGGCCCACGTGGTCGGACAGGCTGCCGCAGCACAGCAGGGCGACCAGCAGCGGCACGACGTAGACGGCGAACGCGCCGGTGAGCGCGACCGTCGAGATGCCGTAGGACCGCTGGTAGACGACGTAGAGCGGTGCCGGCACCCCGGCCGCGGCGCAGACCACCACGAAGGACACCGATGCCGTCGCGAAGGCCGGCGGGAACGATCGGGACCGGAACACCGGTCTCAGGTCGCCGGGACGACGGACAGCAGAGCAGTGAAGATCACCGTCCGAGACTAGGCGCTCCGCAACGATGTCCAGGAGCACAGGGGCGTCGGCACACCGTCCGACGACCGGCCCCCGCAGCGCGACGCCGGCCGGCCCGCCCCGACGCCCACCGCCGCCGGCGCCGACCGGGCCGCTGCGTCCTCAGCCCTGCTGCGCCGCCCACTCCTCGACCCGGCGCCCGCTCTCCTCCGGCGACAGGTCCTCCACCCGGGTCATCACCGCCCACCGCACCCCGTACGGGTCGACGACAGAGCCGAACCGGTCCCCGGACACGAACGTCGAGACCGGCTCGCGCACCGTCGACCCGGCCTCGACCAGCGTCGCGACGGCCGCGTCCACATCGGGTACGTACACCGCGAGCGACAGCGACACCGGGTGGTCACCCGCCGGTGCGGCGACGAGGCCGTGGTCGGGCATCGCGTCGGAGACGGTGAACCGGCCGGCCGCCAGCTCCAGCTCGGCGTGCCCGACCATCCCGCCCATCTCGGTGACCGAGAGCACCCGGGCCCCGAAGGCGGCGCAGTAGAGTTCGATCGCCGCGCGGGCGGGCGATGCCACCAGGTGCGGGGTGAGTGAGGTGACCCCGTGCGGACGGCCGTCGGTGGTGTGGGCGCCGGTGACGCTGCTCGTGAGCTCCATACGACGACTCTCCCCGCCCCGCGACGGCGCGGATTGAACATTGCCGACAGGGGGTTGGTCGATGACCGTCGAGTCGCGCGGACACCTGAACCCGGGTGCCCCCGAGGTCACGCTCGACCGGGCGCCCATCGGGCTCGACGACCTCGTCCGGTGGGTGTGGACCGCCCGCTGGGACGTCCCGCCGGGGCGCACGGTGCGCCAGCGGGTGCTGCAGTACCCGGCGTTCAACCTCGTCACCGACCCGGTCACCGCGACGCTGCACGGGCCGCGCACCGGCGTCGACGTCCGGGAGCTGGCCGGGCGGTCCTGGGTCGTCGGTGTCCTGCTGCGGCCCGGCGCGACCCCGCTGTTCACGGCCACCGCACCC
>NZ_JAMXSG010000104.1:0-17719 GCF_024124365.1 Pseudonocardia sp. McavD-2-B | reverse complement strand
GGGTGGGCCGGAGCAGCCGACGCCGGCCGGGGTCGAGCACGTCGGCGAGCGGGGCCCGACGGTCGCGCAGCTCGTCGGCCGGGATGCCGAGCAGGGCCGGGAGGGCGCCGGGGCGGAAGCGCAGACCGGTGGTCACGCCGCCCGCGGGCGAGGCGGCGAGGTGTGCCGTGGTGTCGGGGCCCGCGACGACCAGCCGGTCCCCGGACAGGAGCAGGTCCATGCAGCCGTCGGGGAGCACCCGCTGGGTGTGCGGCGCGGTACCGGCGTGCGCCCGCCAGGTCACCTCGACGGCTGCGCGCAGCGGTCCGGCGGGGGCCGTCTCGGAGTAGCTGCGCACGGCACCAGCCTACGGACGCGGCACGGCCCCGGTGCCGGCGTCGCCGGTCCGGGGCCGTGGCTGCGGGCGCGGGGTCAGGAGGCGCGCAGGACCGCCTGGATCTCCAGCTCGACGCCGACCTTCTCGCTGACGACGACGCCGCCGCCGTCCATCGGCAGCTCGATGTCGACACCGAACTCCGACCGCTTGACGGTGGTCTTCGCGGTGAACCCGGCGCGGGTGCCGCCCCAGGCGTCCGGGCCGAAGCCGTTCAGCTCGAGGTCCAGCTCGACGGGCTTGGTGACGCCCTTGAGGGTCAGGTCGCCGGTGAGCACGTAGTCCTCACCCTTCGCGGCGATCCCGGTGGACCGGAAGGTCCACTCCGGGTACTTCTCGACCTCGAAAAAGTCGGCGGAGCGGATGTGGCCGTCGCGCTGGTCGTTGCCGGTGGTGATCGAGGAGGCGTCGATGGTGGCGGTGACGGTGGAGTCCTCGAGCCGCTCCGCGGTCACGAGCTCGCCGGAGACCTTCTCGAAGCGGCCACGGACCTTGCTGACCATCATGTGACGGACGACGAACGCCACGTCGGAGTGCACCGGGTCGATGTCCCAGGTGCCGACGACGTAGCCGGGGATGTTGGCAGCGGTCATGGTGGTGACTCCTCGGGATAGTTGAACTCTCACTTGTTGAGAGCGATACTAGGTTCAACGAATGCCACGCCCCAATGTTTCGGAGGGTGCTATGAGTCACACACGCTGGCTGGACGACGAGGAGCAGCGCACCTGGCGCGCCTTCCTGGCCGCGCAGCGGCTGGTCTCGGAGAAGGTGGAGCGACGCCTGCAGGCCGGGGCGGGGATGCCCCAGGCGTACTACGAGATCCTGGTCCGGCTCTCCGAGGCGCCGGACCGCACGCTGCGGATGAGCGTCCTCGCGGACTCCGCGCTGTCCTCGCGCAGCCGGGTGTCGCACGCGGTGGCCCGGATGGAGGAGGCGGGCTGGATCGAGCGGCGGTCCTGTCCCACCGACCGGCGCGGTCAGCTGGCCCGGCTGACCGACCGCGGCTTCGAGGTGCTGGCCGGTGCGGCCCCGGACCACGTCGAGAGCGTCCGCGAGGCGGTGTTCGACGGGCTGACCCCGGCCCAGCAGGCCGGGCTGCGCGAGGCGTGCGAGGCGGTCGTCGCGCACCTGTCCGGTGGCGGGGAGTGGCCCGTGACCCGGGACTCGGGACCGGACGGCCCGGACCCGGCCCAGGCGTCCTAGGCTGGGCACATGCCTCATTTCGACGTCGTCGTACTCGGAGCCGGACCCGGTGGATACGTGGCGGCCATCCGTGCTGCCCAGCTCGGCCGCAGTGTGGCGGTGATCGAGGAGAAGTACTGGGGCGGTGTCTGTCTCAACGTGGGCTGCATCCCCTCCAAGGCGCTGCTGCGCAACGCCGAGATCGCGCACATCGTCACCAAGGAGCAGAAGACCTTCGGTCTGTCCGGTGAGGTGTCGCTCGACTTCGGCGCCGCCTTCGACCGCAGCCGTTCGGTCGCGGACGGGCGCGTCAAGGGCGTGCACTTCCTGATGAAGAAGAACAAGATCACCGAGCTCGACGGGTTCGGCCGGTTCACCAAGCCGGGCGAGATCGAGGTCGAGCTGTCGAAGGGCGGCAACGAGACCGTCACCTACGACGACGTGATCATCGCTGCGGGCTCCACCGTCAAGCTGCTGCCGGGCACCGAGCTGTCCGACCGCGTCGTGACCTACGAGGAGCAGATCCTCACCCGCGAGCTGCCGGAGAGCGTGATCATCGCCGGTGCCGGTGCGATCGGCGTCGAGTTCGCGTTCGTGCTGGCCAACTACGGCGTCGACGTCACCATCGTCGAGTACCTGGACCGGCTGCTCCCGCTCGAGGACGCAGACGTGTCCAAGGAGCTGCTCAAGGCCTACAAGAAGCTCGGCGTGACGGTGCGGACCTCCACGAAGGTCGAGTCCATCACCGACGACGGCAAGGGTGTCACCGTCTCGGTCTCCTCGTCCAAGGGCAGCGAGGACCTGCGCGCGGACAAGGTCGTGCAGGCGATCGGCTTCGCCCCGCGGGTCGACGGGTACGGCCTCGACAAGCTCGGCGTGAACCTCACCGAGCGCGGCGCCATCGAGATCGACGACTACATGCGCACCAGTGTGGAGCACGTCTACGCCATCGGTGACGTCACCGCGAAGCTCATGCTCGCCCACGTCGCCGAGGCGCAGGGCATCGTCGCCGCCGAGACCCTGGCGGGCGCCGAGACCCAGGAGCTGAACTACAAGATGATGCCGCGCGCGACCTTCTGCAACCCGCAGGTCGCGTCGTTCGGCTACACCGAGACCGAGGCCCGCGAGCTGGCCGACGAGAAGGGCTGGAAGGTCAACACCGCGACCTTCCCGTTCACCGCGAACGGCAAGGCGCACGGCATGGCCGAGCCCGCCGGCTTCGTCAAGCTGATCGCCGACGACACCTACGGCGAGCTGCTGGGTGGGCACATCATCGGCGCCGAGGCGACCGAGCTGCTGCCCGAGCTGACCCTGGCCCAGAAGTGGGACCTGACCGTCCACGAGATGGCGCGCAACGTGCACGCGCACCCGACCCTGTCGGAGTGCCTGCAGGAGGCGATCCACGGCCTGGCCGGCCACATGATCAACTTCTGATCACGGCCGCGACGGCCCGCATCCCACTCGGGGTGCGGGCCGTCGCGCTGTCCGGCCCCGCCGCCGGGCCCACGGGAAGCCGCCGGCGGGGCGGGGAGGGTCAGGAGTGGCGGGAGTCCGGCTCGCGGCGGGCGGTGTGCTCGCGACGCGTGGTGGATCCCGCGGCGCGCTGCTCGTGGCGCTCGGCGGCCAGTGCCGCCTCCACCGCGGCCTGCACGGCGGCGGTGTTGACGTCGGGATCGATCAGCCTGGCGGCGGCGAGGGAACGGGCCGAGACCGAGATGCTGACCATGGGTGACTCCTGGAACTGTCGCGTGGTGGGCGTGGTGGGCGTCGGGGAAGGCCCCACGCTGGGCCCTTCCCTGGGTGGCGTCGCGCGACCCGCCGGGTAGTGACCGATTCAGGTACCGATGTGGGTGACGTATGTTACCCACTGGTAAACGCGCTGGCCCGAGGACCCTAACGGACGAGGTCGGCCAGCAGCAGGCGGGTGACGTACAGGCCGTCGGGGACCCAGGCCCGGTCCGGCGCGCCGATCCGGGCCGCCAGCTCGTCGAGGGTCCACCAGCCGCCCTCGGCCACCTCCGAGGGCTGGTGGGTCACCGGGCCGTCGGAGAAGGCGCGGTAGACGTGCACGTGGGCCCGCAGACCGTCCGGGCCGGTGCCGGGCCCGGTGTCGACACCCAGCGCGGCGGCGTCGAAGGCGACCACGGCCAGCTTCTCCAGCGGCACGCCGGTGACGCCGAGCTCCTCGCCGAGCTCGCGGGCGGCGCACGCGTCGGGGGTCTCGCCCTCGTCGAGGACCCCGCCGGCGAGGCAGTCCCACATCCCGGCCATGACCAGCTTGGTGTCGGTACGACGGTGCACGTAGACCCGCGTGCCGTCGGCGGAGCGGAGCAGGACCGCCGTCGTGGCGTGCCACAGCGAGCGCGCGTAGACCTCGCCGCGCTCGGCGACGCCGGTGGGCGCGCCCCCGGCGTCGAAGACGGTGAGGCGCTCACGTGCGGGATCGGTCACGCCACGATCATCCCGCCGGGCCGCGGTGCACCCCGACCGGGGGCGCGGACGGTTAGTCTCGTGCAATGCACTCTCGCGCAGGGGGCCGGTCGTGACGGCCCGCCGGATCATGGGCACCGAGGTGGAGTACGGCATCGCTGTGCCCGGTGACCCCACCGCGAACCCCGTCGTCACCTCGACGCAGGTGGTGCTGGCCTACGCCGCTGCGGCGGACGTGCCCCGCAACCGCCGGGCGCGCTGGGACTACGAGGTGGAGTCGCCGCTGCGCGACGCCCGGGGGTTCGACCTGTCGGCGCCGTCGCTGGCGCCGCAGCTCGACACCGACCTCGACGACCTCGGCGCGGCGAACGTCATCCTCACCAACGGCGCCCGGTTCTACGTCGACCACGCCCACCCGGAGTACTCCACTCCGGAGGTCCTGTCCCCGCGCGACATCGTGACCTGGGACAAGGCCGGCGAGCGGATCATGCTGGAGGCGGCGAACCGCGCAGCCACCGTGCCGGGCGCGCCGCGGATGCAGCTCTACAAGAACAACGTCGACGGCAAGGGCGCCAGCTACGGCTCCCACGAGAACTATCTGATGGCCCGGACGACGACGTTCCCGTCGATCGTCACCGGCCTCACCCCGTTCTTCGTGACCCGCCAGGTCGTCTGCGGCGCCGGCCGGGTCGGCCTCGGCCAGCAGGGTGACGAGGCCGGCTACCAGATCGCCCAGCGCTCGGACTACGTCGAGGTCGAGGTCGGCCTGGAGACCACGCTCAAACGCGGGATCATCAACACCCGCGACGAGCCGCACGCCGACGCCGACAAGTACCGCCGCCTGCACGTCATCATCGGCGACGCGAACCTGTCCGAGATCTCGACGCTGCTCAAGGTCGGCACCACCGCCCTGGTCCTCGACATGATCGAGAAGGGGCGCTCGTTCGAGGACCTGCGCCTGGCCGAGCCGGTGAAGTCGGTCTCGCGGATCAGTCACGACCCGACGCTGCAGCGGACCGTCCCGCTGGCCGACGGTCGTCACCTCACCGCGGTGCAGATCCAGCAGGAGTACCTGGCCCGCGCGGTCGAGCACATGGAGCAGACCGTCTCCCCGCGCCGCGAGGAGTGGGACCCCGACACCCGCGAGGTCGTCGAGGAGTGGGAGTCGGTACTGGTCGACCTGGAGCGCGACCCGATGCTGACCGCCGACCGGCTCGACTGGACGGCCAAGCTCAAGCTGCTCGAGGCCTACCGCGAGCGCGACGGCCTGACCTGGGGGTCGGGCCGGCTCGGGATGGTCGACCTGCAGTACTCCGACGTGCGGCTGGCCAAGGGCCTCTACAACCGGCTCGTCACCCGCGGGTCGATGCGCCGGCTGGTCACCGAGGAGCAGGTCGCCGCGGCGATGACCGAGCCGCCCGAGGACACCCGCGCCTACTTCCGCGGTACCTGCATGGGCCGGTTCCCGGTCGAGGTCGCCGCCGCGTCCTGGGACTCGGTGATCTTCGACCTGGGCCGCGAGTCCCTGGTGCGGATCCCGACGCTGGAGCCGCTGCGCGGTACCCGCAAGCACGTGGGGGAGCTGTTCGAGGCGGTGTCGACGGCCGAGGAGCTGGTCGACAAGCTCACCGCCTCCTGAGCCCGCCCGCCGGGGGAGCGGATCACACGCCGCTGCGCAACAGGCGATTTTGTCGCCCCCGGTGGGTAGGGTGAACCTGCAGGCAACTCTGCGAGGAGGAGGCGTCATGTCCCAGGAGCAGACCAAGCGCCAGGGTGGCGGCGACGGAGACGACGAGTCCGGGGAGAACGCGTCCGGATCCGGTCAGGAGCGCCGCGAGAAGCTCGGTGAGGACGTCGACACCATCCTCGACGAGATCGACGACGTGCTGGAGGAGAACGCGGAGGACTTCGTGCGGTCCTACGTGCAGAAGGGCGGTGAGTGAGCCCCACGGGGCCACTCACCCTGCCGCACCCCGGCACCAGCAGTACCGTCCCGGCCGGGTCCGCACCTGCGGGCCCGGCCGT
The DNA here is from genome assembly GCF_024124365.1 of Pseudonocardia sp. McavD-2-B. Classification (NCBI taxonomy): domain Bacteria; kingdom Bacillati; phylum Actinomycetota; class Actinomycetes; order Pseudonocardiales; family Pseudonocardiaceae; genus Pseudonocardia; species Pseudonocardia sp. McavD-2-B. The sequence goes on along the minus strand of NZ_JAMXSG010000104.1, from coordinate 11,709 downwards.
GCCGGAAGGGCCGCAGACCCCGCCGACGCGGGGGAGCGGGACCACCGGCGCACGCAGTTCGAACGAAAGGCACGTCCGAGAGATGGAGTTCCGGCCGTCGGTCACCTCCGGGCTGGTGCCCGGGCACCACACGGGTCAGCTCGGCACCTTCCTGACCGGGTCGCAGTCGTTCTCCGACTTCGTCGGCGGCGCGGCCCCGCACCTGCTCCCCGGCGCGGGCCTGGACCGGACAGCTGGTCCCGGCACCTCCGCCGACGCCCTGGGCGTCCCGCACGGCACCACGATCGTCGCGCTGCTGTTCTCCGGCGGCGTCGTGATCGCCGGTGACCGGCGCGCGACCGCGGGCAACGTGATCGCCCAGCGCGACATCGAGAAGGTGTTCGTCACCGACACCCACTCCGCCGTCGGCATCGCCGGCTCCGCGGGGATCGCGCTGGAGATGGTCCGGCTGTTCTCGGTCGACCTCGAGCACTACGAGAAGCTCGAGGGCGTCCCGCTCTCGCTCGACGGCAAGGCCAACAAGCTCGCCGGCATGGTCCGCCAGAACCTGGGCGCGGCGATGCAGGGCTTCGTCGTCGTCCCGCTGTTCGCGGGCTACGACACCGACGCCGCCGACCCAGCGCAGGCCGGCCGGATCGTCACCTTCGACCCGACCGGCGGCCGGTACGACGAGAACCTCGGCTTCCACGCCGTCGGTTCCGGCTCGGTGTTCGCGAAGTCGTCGCTGAAGAAGCTGCACGACCCGGCCGCGGACCTCGACGGCGCGGTGCGCACGGCGGTCGAGGCTCTCTACGACGCCGCGGACGATGACACCGCCACCGGTGGGCCGGACACGGTGCGGCGCATCTACCCGGTGGTCGTCGGCATCACCGCCGAGGGCGCCGTGCGCCGCGACGACGCCGAGATCGCCGCCGTCGTCGACCAGGTGATCGCCGGGCGCCGGGAGCGCCCCGGCGGTCCGTCCCGCTGACCCCTCCCCGCACGAAGCACGAGCCTGGAGCGCCTCCCCCATGACGATGCCGTTCTACTCCTCCGTCGACCAGCTGCTGCGCGACCGGTCCGAGCTGGCCCGCAAGGGCATCTCGCGCGGCCGCAGCGTGGTCGTGCTGACCTACGCCGGTGGCGTGCTGTTCGTCGCGGAGAACCGGTCGACGGCGCTGCACAAGGTCTCCGAGATCTACGACAAGATCGGCTTCGCCGCGGTCGGCCGGTACAACGAGTTCGAGAACCTGCGTACCGGCGGGATCCGGATGGCCGACTTCCGCGGGTTCACCTACGACCGGCGCGACGTGACCGGCCGGATGCTGGCCAACGCCTACGCCCAGGCGCTGGGCACCGCGTTCGTCGAGCAGCAGAAGCCCTTCGAGGTGGAGCTCTGCGTCGCCGAGGTGGGCGTCGAGGCCGCCGGGGACCAGCTGTACCGGATCACCTACGACGGGTCGATCACCGACGAGCCGCGGTTCGTCGTCATGGGCGGTCAGACCGAGCCGATCTCGCAGAAGCTGTCCGAGACCTACGAGCACGGGCTGGAGCTGGGCGCCGCGATCGAGGTCGCGCTCGGCGGGCTGCAGGTGCCCGGCGCGGACCCGGCCACGCCGGGCAACGGCGCGAACGCCCAGCCGCGGGTGCTCGGCGCCGAGGCGCTGGAGGTCGCGGTGCTCGACCGGACCCGGCCGCGGCGGACCTTCCGCCGTCTCGAGGGTGCGGCGCTGACCGACCTGCTGCCGACCGCGAACCGCGGCACCGAGGAGCCCGAGCCCGACGTGGCGGGTGGCGACGACACCCCCGCCGCCGGTGGGGCACTGGGTGGGGACGGGGCGTCCTGACCCGCTTCTCCGCGACCACCGCGTCCGAGGCCGTCGTGACGGCCTCGCGCGACGACGTCTGGCGCGTCCTGACCGATCCCGATGTGCTGCCGACGCTGACGCCGCTGCTCAACCGGATCGACGCCGACTCCGCGTGGGACGCGGCCGTCGACGGCTACGAGCTGTGGCGCTGGCACATGGTGCGGATCGCGGTGCTCGGGGTGGGCATCAAGCCGGTGTTCACCGAGCGGATGACCTTCGTCGAGGGCAAGCGGATCGAGTTCACCCACGCGCCGCCCACCGGGGTGACCGAGTGGGCGGGCGCGGAGGGCTACTACGCGCTGAGCGACGCGGACCCGGAGCCGGACGGCTCGCCGGCGACGCACCTGGAGATCTCGCTGACCGTCGACGTCGACATGCCGCTGTCGCGGCTCGCGGCGCCGGTGGTCACCCGCACGATGAAGGCGACGATGGACGCGACAGGGGACCGGTTCGGGGCGAACCTGCTCCGCCGTCTCGGCGCCCGGGAGCGCTGAGCGAGCTCACCTGCCGTCGGGGTTGTCGACCGGCAGTTCCAGGGTCACGGACCCGGCCCGTTCGAAGGTCAGGGTGACCGGGTAGGTCGGGCCGACCGACAGGGCCTGGCGCAGGTCGTCGAGGGTCACCGCGGCCCGGGTGACCGACGCCGCGCCGGCGGGGACGGCGGACCCGGTGTCACCCACCAGCAGCGTCGCGCCGCCGAGCAGGGACCGCTCGCCGCTGACGTCGACGTCCTCGGCCAGTGGGGAGCTCGCCGAGACCAGCCGGTCGGCGGCGTCGCCGTTGTTGACCGCGACGAGGCGCAGCCCGACGTCGGAGCCCGCGGGGTGGGCGATCCCGCCCTCGGCGTCGTCGGCGGGTGCGATGGCCGCGTCGCGGATGTCGATCGCGCCGATCGAGGTGGCCGCGTCGCCCGCGGTGCCCATCGGGTCGTCCAGGTCGATGGTGGGTGCGGCCGTGCCGCACCCCGTGAGCAGGAACAGGGCCAGCAGCGCGGGCGCGGTACGTCGCATGTGCCCGGGTTCCCCGTTCCGGGCCCCGTCCACGCACGGTCCGCCTCCGTGGCATGATGGTTGAAGAATCAACCATATTGGGGGAGCGGATGAGCGACATCGTCTTCGGCATGGACACCTTCGGCGACGTGCCGGTGGGCGACGACGGCACGCCGCTGTCGCACCCGCAGGCCATCCGCCAGGTCGTCGACGAGGTGGTGCTGGCCGACGGGGCCGGCGTCGACGTCGTCGCGCTGGGGGAGCACCACCGCCCCGAGTACGCCATCACCACCCCGGAGACGGTGCTCGCCGGGATCGCGACCCGCACCTCCCGGATCCGGCTGTCCTCCGGCGTCACCGTGCTCAGCTCGGACGACCCGGTGCGGGTGTACCAGCGCTTCGCCACCCTCGATGCGCTGTCCGACGGCCGTGCCGAGGTCATCGTGGGTCGCGGCTCGTTCACCGAGTCCTTCCCGCTGTTCGGCTACTCCATGAACGACTACGAGCAGCTGTTCGAGGAGAAGCTGGAGCTGTTCGTGCAGCTCCTCGACGAGAAGCCGGTGACATGGCGGGGCGCCACCCGCGCCGCGCTCGACGGCGTCGAGGTCTTCCCGACGACCGGCCGCCGGCTGCCCGTGTGGGTCGGTGTCGGCGGCTCGCCGGAGTCGGTGGTCCGCACCGCCCGCCACGACCTGGGCCTGATGCTCGCCATCATCGGCGGCCCGGCCGGACGGTTCGCGCCCTACGTCGACCTCTACCACCGCGCCGTCGAGCAGTTCGGGCACGCGGCGAAGCCGGTGGGCATGCACTCGCCGGGCTTCGTCGCCGACACCGACGAGGAGGCGAAGGAGATCTTCTTCGCCCCGTACAAGGCGCAGATGGACCGGATCGGCGCCCAGCGCGGTTGGCCGCCGCTGGACCGCGCCCGGTTCGAGGCCGAGGTCTCCGGCGGTGCGCTGCACGTCGGGTCCCCCGAGACGGTGGCCCGCCGCATCGCCGACTCGATCCGCTCGCTGGGCGCCCAGCGCTTCGACCTGATCTACACCGTCGGGCCGCAGCCGGTGTCGGCCCGGCTGCGCGCGGTCGAGCTGTACGGCACGCGGGTCATCCCGATGGTGCGCGACATGCTCGCCTGAACGGATCCACACCCGGTTCCGGGCTCCCACACCCGTTGCGACGGGTGTGGGAGGCGGCCAGGGGGTGTGGCTGCGGACGCGGGGGTCAGGCGGGGGAGATGCGGGCCGCCGCGGTGCGCAGGCCGTCGACGAGGGCGCGCAGGGCGGGGAGGTCGGCGTCGGACCCGCGGGTGGCCAGGACCAGGGAGCGGCCCGCCGCGGGCCGGCAGGACAGCAGGCGGACGCCGTCGTCGGCGGTGGCGGGGACCGGGCCGGTGCCTCCGGGCACCGCCGAGCCCGCCACCGCCATCGCCGGCACGAGCGCGACCGCGAGCCGCGCCCGGACGAGGGACAGCTGGGTGGAGAAGTCCCCGACCCGGTAGCGGATGTCCGGCTCGAACCCGGCGCTGCGCAGCAGCTGCAGCAGCGCCTCGTACGGCTCGGTCCCGATCGGGCCCGACGCCCACACCCGTCCGGCCAGGGTGCGCAGCGGCACCGGGTCGGGCCCGGTGAGCGGGTCGTCGGCGGGGACGGCGAGCATCGCGGGCTCGGTGCCCAGCGCGGTCACCCGGATCCCCGCGGGCAGCCGGGCCGGACGCTGGGTCCAGCTCTCCATGAGCACCGCGTCCAGGTCGCGGTTCTGCAGCGCGGGCAGCAGGTCGACGACCTCGCCGTCGTCGACGGTGGGGACCAGCCGGGGGTGCGCGGCGGCCAGTCCGTCGATGACCTCGGGCAGCAGTGTCCGCAGGGCGCTCGCGACCGAGCCGATCCGCAGGGGCCCGGCGGCGTCGTCGTGCAGGGCGGCGAGGTCGCGCTCGGCGCCGGCGACGGTCGCCGCCGCGGTGGCCGCGTGCCCGGCCAGCACGTGCCCGGCCGCGGTGAGCCGGATGCCCCGCCCGTCCGGTTCGACGAGCCGGGTGCCGGTCTCGCGTTCGAGCTTGCGTAGCTGCTGGGTCACCGCGGGTCCGGTGATGTGCAGCGCGGCCGCGGCGGCGCCGACCGAGCCGTGCTCGGCGACGGCGTCGAATACGCGCAGCCGGTCCCAGGAGATCACACAGCACAGCTTAGCGGTACCAGGTAGGAACAATCATTGGAGCTTCGCGGTTGCGGCGGGGATCGTGGATCGGGTGAACGTACGCACCACCCCCGATCCGCACTCCGCCCTCCTCCTCGTCGCCGGCGCCTCGGTCCTGGCCTGGACCGGCATCCTCGTCGCGCTCGCGGGCGCCGACCCGGCGACGGCGTCGGTCTGGCGGTGCGTGCTCGCCCTGGTCGTGCTGGGGCCGTGGGCACTGGCCGAGTACCGCCGCGCGGGCGGCCTCCCGCTCGCGACGGTCGGCTGGTCCCTGCTGTCCGGGGTGTTCCTGGGGGCGGACTTCCTGCTGTGGACCCGCGCGGTGCTCGACGCGGGCGCCGGGATCGCGAACGTCGTGCTCAACATCCAGGTGCTGGCGCTGCCGCTGATCGCCTGGGTCGTAGCGGGGGAGCGGGTCCCGCGCCGGCTGGTGTACGCGGCGCCGCTGCTGCTGGGCGGCATCGCGCTGGCCGGCGGGGTGCTCGGCGCCGGGGTCGGCGGACCGGAGCCGGTGCGTGGTGCGGTGCTCGGCACCCTCGCCGGGGTCGCCTACACCGGCTTCCTGCACCTGAACCGCTCGGTGTCGCGGGGCCGCCCGCGTCACCTGGTGACCCCGGTCGCGCTGGCGACCGTCGGGGCCGGGGTGACCTGCGGGATCGTCGGCGTCGCCGGGGGCGGGATCGTGGTCGCGCTGCCCGCGACGACGTGGGCCTGGCTGATCGTGCTGGCCCTGGCCGGGCAGGTGGTGTCCTGGGTGCTGATCGGGCGCGGCTCGGCCGGGCTGGCGCCGGGCACCGCGGGTGCGCTGCTGCTGGTGCACCCGGTGCTGTCGGTGGTGCTCGGCATGCTGGTGCTCGGGGAGACCCTGACCGCGTGGCAGGTCGCGGGCTGCGCGCTGGTGGTCGCCACCGTCGCCGCGCTGGTCGGCCCGGCCGGGACCGCGGGGCGGCTGCGCCGGGTGGTGGACCGGCACGAGCGGGCCTGGGCCACGCTCACGCCACGGGCCTGACGCACCTCCCGGCCCTACAGGTCGATGCGCTCGGCCCCGGTGTAGACGTTGCCGGTCCGCCCGCGCAGGAACCCGACCAGGGTCATCCCGGACTCCTCGGCCAGCTCGACGGCCAGCGACGACGGCGCCGACACCGCCGCGAGCATCGGCACCCCGGCCATCACGGCCTTCTGCACCAGTTCGAACGACGCCCGTCCCGACACCATCAGCACGGTGCCGGCGGCGGGCACGCGGCCGTCCATCACCATCCGGCCCAGCACCTTGTCCACCGCGTTGTGCCGGCCCACGTCCTCGCGGGCGGCGAGCAGGCCACCGTCGGCGTCGAACAGGGCGGCGGCGTGCAGCCCGCCGGTGGAGCCGAACACCTTCTGGTGCTCGCGCAGCCGGTCGGGCAGCTCCAGCAGCAGCTCCCGGTCGATCCGCAGCGGGTCCGCCGCCGGGGAGTGGCGGGTCTTGAGCTTCACCGCGTCCAGCGAGGCCTTCCCGCACACCCCGCACGACGAGGTGGTGTAGAAGTTCCGCTCCACCGACGCGTCCGGCGGGGCGACGCCCTCGGCCAGGTCGACGTCGAGCACGTTGTAGGTGTTGCGGCCCTGCTCGTCGACGGAGTTGCAGTAGCGGGCCCCGGCCAGGTCCAGCCCGGAGCCGATCACACCCTCGGTCAGCAGGAACCCGTGCGCGAGCTCCACGTCGTGGCCGGGGGTGCGCATCGTCACCGACAGCGCCTTCCCCCCGACGCGCAGCTCCAGCGGCTCCTCGGCCACGAGGGTGTCCGGACGCGAGCGGGTGCTGCCGTCCCCGTTGAGGTGCAGCACCGGGCGCCGCACGGTGAGCCGTCCCATTCCGATCCCCTCCCGCTGTCCACCCCCCAGGGTAGGAGGAGGATCGGCCACGTGCGCGGGTACGGGGGTCGTCGGCCGGGGGCGGGAATCGTGCCGGCGGGCGGTGCGTCCTCGCGGATGGGGACGGCGAAGGCGTCGCTGGACTGGCACGGGGCGGCGCTGCTGACCCGCACCGTCGCCGTACTGGGCCGGGCGGTGGACGGGCCGCTGGTCGTGGTGCGTGCCGCCGGGCAGGAGCTGCCGGAGCTGCCGCCGGGCACCGAGGTCGTCGACGACCCGGTACCCGGGCTCGGCCCGCTGCCCGCGATCGGCGCCGGGCTGGCCGCCGTCGCGGGCCGGGCGCAGGCGGCGTTCGTCGCGTCGGTCGACCTGCCGCTGCTGCACCCCGCCTTCGTCGCCCGCGTGCTGGATCTGCGCGGGGAGCACGACGTCGCGCTGCCCGAGGCGTTCGGGCACCACCAGCCGCTCGCCGCCGCCTACGCCACCGCACTCGCCCCGGTGATCGACGGGCTGACCGCGTCCGGGCAGGGCCGCCCGCCGTCGCTGTTCGACCGGGTCGCGGTGCGCCGGATCGGCGAGCAGACCCTGCGCAGCGACCCGGTGCTGGCCCGCCTCGACCCGGACCTGGCGTCGCTGACCAACGTCAACACCCCCGCCGAGCTGGCCGCGGCCCGGGCCCGCCCGCTGCCCGCGGTGCGGCTGGTCGAGGGGGGCGTGATCCGCACCGTCCGCGCCCGCACGGCGGGGGAGCTGGGGCGCCCGGTGGCCGTCGCGGGCGGGACGGGGCCGCTGCCGCCGTGGTTCCCGCTGGTGACCGGCGACGAGCTCGAAGGGGTGTGACGGGGGTCTCGACCTTGCTACGGTGCGGGGGCCGAAGGTCACCACCACCCCGGAGGTCGACGATGACCGCCACCCGCCCGCAGGGATCGCGCCGGGGCTTCCGCCCCCGCCACGTCCGCCTCACCGAGCCGCTGGTCCGCGAGAACGGGGTGCTGCGCCCGGCGTCCTGGGACGAGGCCCTCGACCGTGCCGCGGCCGGGTTCGCCGGTGTCCCGGGCGACCGCTTCGGCATGTTCAGCTGCTCCAAGGCGACGAACGAGATGAACTACGTCGCGCAGAAGTTCGCCCGGGCGGTGATGGGCAGCAACAACGTCGACAGCTGCAACCGCACTTGACACGCTCCCAGCGTCGTCGGTCTGACGGCAGTGTTCGGTGCCGGCGGCGGCACCTCCGCCTACGTCGAGGCGGAGAACGCCGACCTCCTCGTCCTGTGGGGCAGTAACGCCCGCGAGACGCACCCCATCTTCTTCCACCACGTGCTGCAGGGGATCCGCAAGGGCGCCCGGATGTTCTCGGTCGACCCGCGCCACACCTCCACCGCGCACTGGGCGGACTCGTGGCTCGGTCTCGACGTGGGCACCGACATCGCGCTGGCCAACGCAGTCGGCCGCGAGATCATCCACGCCGGACTGGTCAACCACGCGTTCGTCGAGCGCTCCACCACCGGGTTCGAGGACTACCGGGCCGCGGTGGAGCCGTACACGCTCGAGCGCGCCGAGGAGATCACCGGGGTCCCGGCGTCGTCGATCCGGGAGCTGGCGCACGCCTACGGCCGCGCCGACCGCGCCCAGATCTGCTGGACACTGGGCATCACCGAGCACCACAACGCCGCCGACTACGTCTTCGCCCTGATCAACCTCGCGCTGCTGACCGGGCACGTCGGCCGCTACGGCTCCGGCCTGGTGCCGCTGCGCGGGCAGAACAACGTGCAGGGCGGCGGCGACATGGGCGCCATCCCGGCCAAGCTGCCCGGCGGCTACGACGTCGGCGACGCCGAGGCGCACGCCCGCTTCCACGCCGTCTACGGCGGCGCGGAGTTCCCCGACCGTCCCGGCAGGCACCTGTCGCAGATGTTCGAGGCGATGGAGGCCGGCCAGATGAGCGCGCTGTACTGCATCGGGGAGAACCCGGCCGAGTCCGAGGCCGACGCCACCCACGCCCGGCACCTGCTGTCCTCCCTCGACCACCTCGTCGTCCAGGACATCTTCCGCACCGCCACGGCCGAGCTCGCCGACGTCGTGCTGCCCGCCGCCGCGGACTGGTGCGAGTACGAGGGCACCGTCACCAACTCCGAGCGCCGCGTCCAGCGGGTCCGCAAGGCCCTCGACCCGCCGGGCCTGGCCCGTCCCGACACCCACATCATCTGCGGCGTCGCGCAGCGCCTCGGGCACGACTGGGGCGAGCCGACCGCCGAGCAGGTGTGGGACGAGCTGCGCTCGGTGTCGCTGAACTGGCACCACGGCATGAGCTACGACCGCCTCGACACCCTCGGCGGCATCCAGTGGCCCTGCCCCGCCGAGGACCACCCGGGCACCCCGCTGATGCACACCCGGCTGTGGGCCGACGACCCGGACGAGCGCGGCGCGCCGGCGCCGTTCACCCCGGTCGAGCACGTCCCACCGGCCGACGAGCTCACCGAGGAGTATCCGATCCGGCTCACCACCGTGCGGCTGCTCGACGCCTACAACTCGGGGGTGCAGACCGGCGGCTACGCCTCGCCGCTGCGCCGCCGCGAGTCGCTGCGCATCGACGCGGCCGACGCCGCCGCGCTCGGCATCACCGACGGCGACCGGGTGCGGGTCACCAGCCGTCGCGGCAGTGTCGAGGCGCCGGTGTGGGTCGACCGGTCGCTGCGGCCGGGGCTGGCGTCGTTCACCCCGCACTTCACCGAGCAGGTCGACGTCAACGTCCTCACCAACGACGCCTGGGACCCCAAGTCGGGGACCTCGGAGTTCAAGGCGACCGCGGTGCGGATCGAGAGGCTGTGAATGGATCTCCACATCTCCACCGCCGCACCGACCGCGGCCGAACGGGACACGATCGACGCCGCGTTCGGGTTGCTCGCCCCCACCGCCGCGGACGCCACCGCCGGGGACCGGCCGACCCGGTCGGCGCACGCCGGGCACGCCGCCCGCTCGCGGCGCCACCTCCTGCTGCCGCTGCTGCACGCGGTGCACGACGCGGCGGGCTGGCTGTCGGAGGGGTCGCTGAACCACGTCGCGCGGACGCTGCAGGTCCCGCCGGCCGAGGTGTACGGCGTCGCCACCTTCTACGCGATGTTCTCGGTGGAGCCGCGCGCCCCGCGGGTGGTGCACGTCTGCGACGACGTGGCGTGCGGCCCGTCCGGCGGCGAGGAGATCGTCGCGGCGCTGGAGCGCGACCTCGACGGCGGGCGCGCCTGCGTGGTGCGCAGCCCCTGCCTGGGACTGTGCGAGCGGGCACCCGCGGTGCTGCACCAGCGCGCGGGCGAACCCGACCTGTCCCAGGCCCCCGCGACCCCGCAGGCCGTCCTCGCCGCGGCGCACGCGCCCGCCGACCCGGCCGGGGAGCAGGCGGCCGACGCCGACCGGGCCTTCGCCGACACCACCGTCTCGGCCCCGCAGACCCGGACCGGGGAACACCTGCGGCTGCTGCGCCGGGTCGGCGTCGTCGACCCCACCTCGCTCGACGACTACCGCGCCCGCGGCGGCTACGCGGCCCTGCGCCGCGCGGTCCGCCTCGGCGCCACCCGGGTCATCGCCGAGCTGAAGGACGCCTCGCTCACCGGGCGCGGCGGCGCGGCGTTCCCCACCGGCGTCAAGTGGGAGGGTGTGGCGCAGTCCCCGGAGCGTCCGCACCACCTCGTCTGCAATGCCGACGAGTCCGAACCGGGCACCTTCAAGGACCGGGTGCTCATGGAGGGCGACCCGTTCGGGCTGGTCGAGGCCATGACGATCGCCGGCTACGTCACCGGCGCCACCGTCGGGCACCTCTACATCCGCGGCGAGTACCCGCTGGCGACCCGCCGGCTGCAGGACGCGATCGCCGCGGCCCGGGCGCGCGGCCACCTCGGCGACGACGTCATGGGGGAGGGCTTCGCCTTCGACATCGACCTGCGCCGCGGCGCGGGCGCCTACATCTGCGGTGAGGAGACCGCGCTGCTGGAGTCGATCGAGGGGTACCGCGGCGAGCCGCGGAACAAGCCGCCGTTCCCGGCCACCTCGGGGCTGTTCGGGAAGCCGACCGCGATCAACAACGTCGAGACCCTCTACAACGTGCTGGAGGTGCTCAACATCGGCGGCGGGGCCTTCGCCTCGGTCGGCGGGGGCCGGTCCACCGGGTCCAAGCTGTTCTGCGTCTCCGGTGCCGTCGGCGCCCCCGGGGTGTACGAGGTCGACTTCGGCACCACCCTGCGCGAGCTGCTCGACCTCGCCGGGGGCACCCGCGGCACGCTGCGCACCGTGCTGCTGGGCGGCGCCGCGGGCGGGTTCGTCCTCCCGCAGGACCTCGACGTGCCCCTCACCCTGGAGGGGGCCCGCGACATCGGCGCCACCCTCGGGTCCGGTGTCGTGCTCGTGTTCGACGACCGCGCCGACCTCACCGCCACCCTCCGCCGGATCGCGGCCTTCTTCCGCGACGAGTCCTGCGGGCAGTGCGTGCCGTGCCGGGTCGGGACGGTCCGCCAGGAGGAGGCACTGGCCCGGCTGGAACGCGGTGCCCCGCTCGGGTCGCGGGAGACCGAGCTGGCCCTGCTCGACGACCTCGCGCGGGTCATGCGCGACGCGTCGATCTGCGGGCTCGGGCAGACCGCGCCGTCGGCCGTCGCCTCCGCACTCGACCTGGGGCTGATCGCGGCGCCGTCGCACTCGTCGAACGGACACGGAGGGCGTCGATGACCACGACCAGCGGGAAGGGCCCGATGGGGCCGGGCGGCGGCTCGCGGGCACCCCGGGCCGGGGAGGTCGACGGCGCACCCGAGGCCGACGCGTCGTCCGGCGACGGCACCCCCGGCG
>NZ_JAMXSG010000103.1:0-17757 GCF_024124365.1 Pseudonocardia sp. McavD-2-B | reverse complement strand
GCCGGAGCACGACGTCGTAGCGGTAGCGCGAGAGCTCGTCGTGCGCGCGGGCCCGCTTGATCCGGATGCTGCTCGCGTCGAACCCGTCGAGGGCGGTGAAGAACCGCGGCGCGCAGAGCAGCTCGCCCTCCCACGCGACGGCGCCGTCGAGGGCGCGGCGCAGCTCGGCGGGCTCGGCGTCGGGCCGCCGGGCGGCGACGACCCCGGCGCGGAAGGTGCGCAGCAGCCCGGCGTGCCGGACGTCGCCGACGACGATCGCGCCGCCCGGGGCGAGCAGCGCCGCGGCCCGGGTCAGCACGTCGGTCAGGTACTCCGGGCCCGGGAAGTACTGGGCGACGGAGTTGATCACGATGGTGTCGAAGGGACCGGTGATGCCGTCGAGCTCGTGGGCGGCGGCGGGGGCCAGCTCGACGCGCCCGCGCAGCTCGGGGCGGGTCGCGACCCACCGCGACAGCGCGGCGACGGCCTCGGCGGACACGTCGGTGCCGACGTAGCGGGGACAGTCCGGGGCCAGCTCCGCGAGCAGCAGACCGTTGCCGACGCCGAGCTCCAGGACCCGGCCGGGGCCGAGCTCGCGGATCCGGGCGACGGTGGCGTCGCGCCAGGCCTGCATGTCCGCGCGCGGGATGGGGGTGCCGTCGTAGGTGGAGTTCCAGCCGGCGAAGCCGCCCTCGTAGCCGGTGGGGTCGCCGTCGTCGGCGGAGGTGGCGGCGTAGAGCAGCTCGTGGACGTCGCGCCAGTCGGCGACGCGCTCGGCACCGTCGTCGGCGGGGGTGTCCCCGGCGGTCGCGGGGACGACCCACGCGGTGAGACGCCGGTCCCCCGGCGCGGCCTCGTGCACGCCGACGACGGCCTCGGCGACGTGGGGGTGGGCCCGCAGCGCCGACTCGATCTCGCCGGGCTCGATCCGGTAGCCGCGGACCTTGAGCTGGTCGTCGACGCGGCCCAGGAACTCGAGCTCGCCGCGCTCGTCGACGCGCACGAGGTCGCCGGTGCGGTAGAGCCGCCCGCCCGCGGGCCCGAACGGGTCGGCGACGAACCGCTCCGCGGTCAGGCCCGGCTTGTTCAGGTAGCCCCGGGCCAGACCGGGGCCGCCGAGGTAGAGCTCGCCCTGCTCGCCGTCCGGGACCGGGGCCAGGTCGGGGCCCAGCACGTACGCGTCGGTCATCGGGTCGGCGACCCCGATCGGCACCACCGGCCCGGTCCGCGCCGGGTCGCACCGGCCCAGCGTGGAGTTGACGGTGACCTCGGTCGGACCGTAGGCGTTGAACATCGTCCGGCCCCGTGCCCAGCGCGCGACCAGCTCCGGGGACACCCGCTCGGTACCGGCGAGCAGGGTCGCCGGGGGCAGCGTGACGTCCGGGCCCAGCGCGGCGAGCAGCGCGGGCGGGAGCACCATCACCGTCACCGCGTGCTCGTGGGCGTAGGCGGCCAGCTCGGGCACCGGCAGCCGCAGCTCCGAGGGCACCACGACCAGCCGCCCGCCGGAGAGCAGTGCCATGCACAGCTCCCAGAACGCGACGTCGAAGCCGGTCGAGGCGAACCCGAGGATCCGGTCGTCCGCGCCGAGCCCGAGCCGCTCGGTCTGGGTGGCGACGAGCTGGGTGACACCGCTGTGGGTCAGCACGACGCCCTTGGGCCGCCCGGTGGAGCCGGAGGTGTGGATGACGTAGGCGGCGCCGAGGACGTCGACGTCGGGCACCGGGGCGACCGGGGCGGCGGCGATCGCCGCCCGGTCGGTGTCGTCGTCGAGCAGCACGGTCGGGGTCCCGTCGGGCAGCGGCAGCTCGGCGGCGACACCGGCCGTGCTCAGCACGACGGCCGGGCGGGCGTCGTCGAGCACCAGCGTGGTCCGCGCCGGCGGCTGGTCCGGGTCGACCGGCAGGTACGCCGCGCCCGCACGCAGGATCGCCACCTGCGCGACGACGAGGTTCACCCCGCGCGGTACGGCGAGCGCGACCAGCCCCTCCGGTCCCGCGCCGCGCCCGCGCAGCACCGACGCGAGGCGCCCCGCCCGCTCGTCGAGCCCGGCGTAGGTGAGCTGCTCGCGGCGCTCCCCCGAGCCGCACTGCACCGCCACGGCGTCCGGCGTGGCCGCGACCTGCCGGGCGAACAGCTCCGGCCAGGTCGCGAGCGCACCGTCCGGCAGCGGTCCCGGGCGCGGGTCGGACGGGGACGGCAGCGTGCGGGTCACGGGAGGCGCTCCAGGGGTGGTGATGCGGGACGGGCGGTGTGGGACGGGTCAGCCGGCAGCGCGTTCGCGCAGGCTGCGCGGCCGCAGGTCGGTCCAGTGCGTCTCGACGAAGGACAGGCACGACGGCTTGTCGGCCGGCCCGTGCTCGACCGTCCAGCCGGCGGGGACCTCGGCGAACGCGGGCCACAGCGAGTACTGGCCCTCGTCGTTGACCAGCGCGTAGAAGCTGCCCTCGGGGTCGTCGAAGGGGTTCGTGGACATGGCTCTCCCTGGGATCGGCGGAACGGGTGGGGTCGCGCTCAGACGACGACGGGCGTCGGCGCCGTCGACGGCACGGGGGCGCCGGTCAGCGAGGCGACGACCTCGCCGGACCGGACCGCGATGTTGGACAGCAGGGTCGAGGTGATGCCGTGCGTGTGCTCGGTCGGTCCCTGCAGGTAGAAGCCGGCCCGCACCGCTGTGCCGTCGGCCAGCGCGGTGGTGCCGAGCCGGTAGTCGCGGTGCACGTCGAGCCGGCCGCGGGCGTCGCGGGCGCAGGCCTCGTCGAGGCCGCCGGACAGCAGCCACAGCGGGTCGGCGGGGCGGTAGCCGGTCGCGTAGACGACGGCGTCGGCGGTGATGACCTCGCGCGAGCCGTCGATCAGCGACTCGACGGCCAGCTCCACCCGGTCCCCGACGTCGACGACGTCGGCCACCCGCGACACGTTGCGGAAGCGCAGGCGCTCGGTCCCGGCGACCCGCTCGTGGTAGTGGGTGCGGTAGAGGCCCTCGATGAGCTCCGGGTCGACCACGGAGTAGTTGGTGTTCGCGTGGTAGCCGAGGATGCGGTCCTTGACCTCGTCCGGCGCGGTGTAGAAGTCGTCGACGGCGGCCGGGTCGAAGATCCGGTTGGCGAAGGAGGTGTCGTCGGCGGGGCTGTAGCCGTAGCGGGCGAACACCGCGTGCACCTCGGCGGTCGGGAAGGTGCGGTGCAGGTGCTCGACGGTCTCGGCGGCGCTCTGTCCGGCGCCGACGACGGCGAAGCGGGTCGGCTCGGTCCCGGCGAGCTCGCGGGTGCGGAACAGCAGATCGCGGTTGTGCCAGACGCGACCGCCCATGGTGATCCCGCGCGGCAGGACGGGGGTGAGCCCGCAGGCGAGGACGACGTTGCGGGCGCGCAGGCGCTCCACCCGGTCCCCGGTGCGGACGACGACGTCGACGAGCTCCACGCCGTTCCCGCCGCGGACCGGCTCGATCTCGAGGACCTCGCTGCCGTAGTCGACCGTCACCGCCGACCCGGCGGCCGCGCTGATCTCCCCCACCCGTGCCGCGGCCCACTCCAGGTAGTCGTGGAACTCGCGGCGGGTCGGGAACGACGAGCCGTAGTTGATGAAGTCGGCGAGCCGGTCCCGGTCGTGGAGGTAGGACAGGAAGGAGAAGCCGCTGGTCGGGTTCCGCAGCGTGACCAGGTCCTTGAGGTGCGAGACCTGCATGGTCGCGTCCTCGAGCAGCATCCCGCGGTGCCAGCCGAACCGCTCCTGGCGCTCGACGAAGCGGGCGCTCACCCGCGCGTCGGCGGGGACCGTCGCGTTGTGCTCGAGCAGGGCGATGGCGATGCCGAGGTTCGACGGCCCGAACCCGACCCCCACCACGTCGAGTACCTCCGGGGTGGAGTGGGGGTTCGCGTTCGCAGGGTTCGCCATCACTGTCCTCTCGTAGCTTCGGCACGCCTCAGATAAGGCGAGGCTAACTGCAACACGAAGGTGGATGTCCCGCCTAGGGGGTGATCGCCGGGGCCCGGCCCCGAGGGACCGTCCGCACTGGTCAGCGTCGCGACGTGACGCAGGTGTCACCCATTGGGAGTACAAGGCGCAACGGTGCACGCACCGCCGCACGAGGGTGTCGCATGTCCCGCCCGCGCGTCATCAGATCTGATGAGAGGGCCTGTCGGGCCACCCGGGGCGTGAGCGCGCCGGCCGGTGGCGCCCCCGGCCGCGCGACGGCGCGGAACGGCGGCGCCGCGCGGGACGACCGAGTGTCCCGCGCGGCGCCGATGACGGTTCACCAGTCCCAGTTGCGCACGAGCGATCCCCCCTCGACCGGAGTGCTTCTTCCCGTCCCGGAACGGACGCCGCTGCGCTCCGCACGTGAGGACGCACGGCGTGCTCCACGATCGAGTGATGACGTGGCCAGAGTAAGCGACGGACAACGCTCCGTCACGATTTAACGTGGACCTGAGGCGTTCGCCGTCGGTTCCGGGCCGTTCGGCGCGGATTCCGGCCACCGGGGGACGAACGGCAAAGGCTTGCCTTACCCGCGGGTAGCCTCGGTCCATCCCCTGACGCAGCCGACGAACAGGCAGACGACGTGACCTCTGGCCCGGTGGCACCGCACCCGGCCGGTCGCCGCCGTCGTGCGCCGGACACCCGGTCGCTGCTCGGCCTGCCGCTGCGCCCGCTGCTGCTGGTCCTGGTCGTGGAGACCGCCGCGGTGGCCGCGGTCGTCGCGGGCCTGCTCACCGGGGACCCGCCGGTACGGACCGAGGTGCTGCTCTGCGGGCTGCTGGTGCTGGTGGCCGCGGTGCACACCGAGCTGTCGGTCAACGCCGAGCGCCTGCGGCGCCGGATCGCCGCGACCCGCTACATCAACATGACCTCGGTGTGGACCTTCGCGGCCGCGCTGCTGCTGCCGCCGGGGCTCGCCACGGTCGTCGTCGTCGTCATCTACCTGCACCTCTACCTGCGGGTGGCCCGCCCGAGCGGCACGCCGCCGCATCGCCAGGTCTACAGCGCGGCCACGGTGCTGCTCGCCGTGCACGCCGTCGCGGGGCTGCTCGCGCTGGTCGACGGCCGGGCCGGGGCGCTGGCGACCCCGCAGAACGCGGCGCTGGTGCTGGGCGCGCTGGTCGCCTACACGGCGGTGAACACGCTTCTGGTCGTGTCGGTGCTGCGGCTGACCGCACCGGGCTCGCGGTTCCTCACGATCCTGCTGGGCGGCGACATCGGCCTGGAGCTGGCGACGCTGTCGATCGGCGGGCTGGTCGCGGTCGTGCTCGCCAACACCTCCCCCTGGTTCGCGTTGCTCGCGGTGCTGCCGCTGCTCGTCGTCGAGCAGACCACCCTGGTGCGGCAGCTGGAGGCGCAGGTCGACACCGACGCCAAGACCGGGCTGCTCAACCCGGCGGCGTGGCGCTGGCGCAGCCGGCAGATGCTGGAGCGCGACACGCGTACCGACCGGGCCGCCGCGGTGCTGATCCTCGACCTCGACCACTTCAAGGCGGTCAACGACCGGTACGGCCACCTGGCGGGCGACGACGTGCTCCAGGCCGTCGCCGACGTCCTCACCGCCGAGGTCCGCGACCAGGACCTGGCCGGCCGGTTCGGCGGCGAGGAGTTCGTGGTCGCGCTCGGCGGGATGCGCACCGACGACACCCCGGCCGCCCGCGCCCGCGAGGTCGCCGAGCGGATCCGGCGGGGCGTGCGTGCGCTGCAGGTCGACACCGCGACAGCCGGGCTGGTCACCGGGCTGTCGGTGTCGGTCGGGGTCGCGACGACGCCCGACCACGGCACGGACCTCGACGGCCTGCTGGCCGCCGCGGACGCCGCGCTCTACGAGGCCAAGCACGCGGGCCGCGACCGGGTGGCGGTCCGGCGCCCCGCACCGCCGGTCGCCGCCGAGGGCGCGACGCCGCCGTTCGGGCTGAGCTTCGGCACCTGAGCCGGGTCACGGCCCCAGCAGCACCCGCGCCAGGTCCTTCCACTGGGGCAGCATCGCGTCACCCGCGGGGTCGCGCGGGTCGAAGGTGTAGGTCAGCGCGGTCCCACGCATGGAGGTGAGCAGCAGGTCGCGCAGCTGCTTGAACCGCGGGCGGCCCGCCAGCTCGTCGCCGAACATGCGGGCCATCGACGCGCGGATCGCCGCACCGAGCCGCTTCTCCTCGGGACGCAGCGCCTCGGCGATCTCGGAGTTGGACCGGGCCGCGGTCCACAGCTCCACCGCCGCCCAGAAGTGCGGCTCGGAGAAGCTCTCCCACAGCAGCTCGATGACCCGGTCGGCGCGTTCGAACAGGCCGACCTGGTCGGCGTCGAGCACCCGTCGCACGCGTTCCTCGGTGTCGGCGACGCGTTTGACCGCGAGGTGCTGCGCCGCCGCGACCAGCAGTCGGTCCCGGCTGGGGAAGTGGTGCAGCAGCCGACCGCGCGAGACGTCGGCGGCCGACTGGATGGTCAGGGTCGTGGATCCGGAGTAGCCGCCGTCGATGAGGCAGGCGACGGCGGCGTCCAGGATCCGGGCGCGGCTGTCCGAGGACCGCTGCGCCCGGCTCCTGACCACCGGAGTGGGTTCGGTGTTCATGATGTGGTCATGATCGCCTGTCGGGCATCGGCTCAGAGTCCCAGACCCCGGCCGATCACCTCCTTCATGATCTCGGTGGTGCCGCCGTAGATCCGGGTGATGCGGGCGTCGGCGTAGGCCTTGGAGACCGGGTACTCGCTCATGTAGCCGTAGCCGCCGTGCAGCTGCAGGCAGCGGTCGGCGACCCGGCCCTGCAGCTCGGTGCACCAGTACTTCGCCTTCGACGCGTCGACGGCGGTGAGCTCGCCCGCGTTGAGCGCGCGGACGCAGTCGTCGACGTAGTGCTCGGCGAGGTCGATCTCGGTGTCCATCTCGGCCAGGGCGAACTTCGAGTTCTGGAACGAGCCCACCGGCGAGCCGAAGGCCTTGCGCTCCTTGACGTAGGCGAGGGTCCCGTCGAGCACCGCCCGGGCCGCCGCCGCACCGGCGATCGCGATCGACAGCCGCTCCTGGGGCAGCTTCTCGACCAGCTGGACGAAGCCCTTCCCCTCCTCGGTCCCGAGGAGGTTCTCCACCGGGACCTTCACATCGGTGAAGGACAGCTCCGCGGTGTCCTGGGCGTGCATCCCGAGCTTGTCGAGGTTGCGGCCCCGCTCGAAGCCCTCCATCCCGCGCTCGAGCACGAGCAGACTCATGCCCTTGTGCTTCTGCGACGGGTCGGTCTTGACCGCGACGACGATCAGGTCGGCGTTGATCCCGTTGGTGATGAAGGTCTTCGCGCCGTTGACGACGTAGTGGTCGCCGTCGCGGACCGCGGTCGTCGACATCGACGCCAGGTCCGAGCCG
Organism: Pseudonocardia sp. McavD-2-B; assembly: GCF_024124365.1. Classification (NCBI taxonomy): domain Bacteria; kingdom Bacillati; phylum Actinomycetota; class Actinomycetes; order Pseudonocardiales; family Pseudonocardiaceae; genus Pseudonocardia; species Pseudonocardia sp. McavD-2-B. The sequence continues at coordinate 10,445 of NZ_JAMXSG010000103.1, read as the reverse complement.
ATGCCCGGTTCGGTCATGGCGATGGCGAGGATCGTCTCGCCGCTGACGACGCCCGGCAGCCAGCGCTGCTTCTGCTCGTCGGTGCAGTAGGTGAGCAGGTAGGGCAGCACGATGTCGTTGTGCAGGGTCAGGCCGAGGCCGGAACCGGCGGCGCCGACACGCAGCAGCTCCTCGCTGATGACGGCGTTGAAACGGAAGTCCTGGACCCCGCCGCCGCCGAACTCCTCGGGCGCGTCGATGCCCAGGAAGCCGTTCGCACCGGCGGTGGTGAACAACTCCCGCGCGACGGCGCCGTCACGTTCCCACTGCGCCTCGTGCGGGACGATCTCCTTCTCGACGAAGGCGCGGAACGCCTCCCGGAAGTCCTCGTGGTCGGACTCGTAGAGCGTGCGCTTCACGGCGCCCCCTCCCCTCGGGTGGTCGTGACTAGCGGGGCTGCATCCGGATGGCGCCGTCGAGACGGATCGTCTCGCCGTTCAGCATGGGGTTCTCCACGATGTGGGCGGCGAGCTTGCCGTACTCCGCGGGCTGCCCCAGCCGCGACGGGTGCGGCACCTGCTTGCCCAGCGAGGTCTTGACGTCCTCGGGCAGCCCGGCCAGCAGCGGGGTCTCGAACAGGCCCGGGGCGATGGTGCAGACCCGGATGCCGAGGTCGGCCAGGTCGCGGGCGATCGGCAGGGTCATGCCGACGATGCCGCCCTTGGACGCCGAGTACGCGGCCTGCCCGATCTGCCCCTCGAACGCCGCGACCGAGGCGGTGTTGATGATGACGCCGCGGTCGCCGTCGACCGGCTCGGACTTCGCGATCCGCTCGGCGGCGAGCCGGATCACGTTGAACGTGCCGATCAGGTTGACGGTGACGACCTTGGTGAACCCGTCCAGCGGGAACGGGCCCTTCTTGCCGTAGGTCTTGATGCCGTTGCCGATGCCGGCGCAGTTGACCGCGACGCGGACCGCACCGAGCTCTTCGGCGGCGTCGAGGGCGGCGATCACCTGCTGCTCGTCCGTGACGTCGGCGGCGACGAAGCGGACGTTCTCCCCCAGCTTGTCCGCGACGGCCTCACCCTGCGACGACGGCAGGTCGATGATCAGCACCTTGGCGCCGAGCTCCACGAACTTCTCCGTGGTGGCGAGGCCCAGGCCGGACGCACCGCCGGTGACGACGGCGACGGAACCGTTGATGTCCATGTTCTGTCTGTTCCTTCCGGGTGGGGAGCGGGTGTCAGAGGAGCTCGAGGATGGTGGCGTTGGCCTGGCCGCCGCCCTCGCACATGGTCTGCAGGCCGTAGCGGATGCCGTTGTCCCGCATGTGGTGCACCAGGGTGGTCATGATCCGGGCGCCGGAGCCGCCGAGCGGGTGGCCGAGCGCGATCGCGCCGCCGTTCGGGTTGAGCAGGGCGGCGACGTCGCCGTCGTCGTCGGCGATGTCGGCCAGCCAGGCCAGCGGCACCGGGGCGAAGGCCTCGTTGACCTCGAAGGCGCCGATCTCGTCCAGCGACAGGCCGGAGCGCTTCAGCGCCTTCTCGGTCGCCGGGATCGGCGCGGTCAGCATGATCACCGGGTCGGCCCCGGCCAGCACCGCGGTGTGCACCCGGGCGATCGGGGTCAGGCCCAGCTCGCGGGCCTTCTCGGAGGTGGTCATGAGCAGCGCGGCCGAGCCGTCGGAGATCTGCGAGGAGTTGCCGGCGTGGATGACGCCGCCCTGGTCGGCGTCCTTGAACACCGTCTTGAGCTGGGCGAGACCCTCCGGGGTGCCGCCGCGGCGGACACCCTCGTCGGCGGTGACGCCGGCGATCGGGGCGATCTGGCCGTCGAACCTGCCGTCGTCCTGCGCGGCGGCGGCGCGCTCGTGCGACTGCAGGGCGAACTCGTCGAGACGCTGACGCGAGAAGCCCCACTTCTCGGCGATCATCTCGGCGCCGACACCCTGGTTCGGCGCGACGCCGTAGCGCTCGGCGAAGTCGTTGCCCAGCGGGTCCTGGTCCTGGCGCGAGGAGCCCATCGGGACCCGGGTCATGGACTCGACGCCACCGGCGACGGCCACGTCGTAGTGCCCGGCGATCAGACCGGCCGCGGCGAAGTGCACGGACTGCTGGCTGGACCCGCACTGGCGGTCGACGGTCACGCCGGTGACGGTCTCGGGGAACCCTGCGGCCAGCGCGGCGTTGCGGCCGATGTCGAAGGTCTGCTCGCCGCTCTGGGACACGCAGCCCCAGATCACGTCCTCGATCTGCGCCGGGTCGACGCCGGACCGCTCCACCAGGCTGCGCAGCACGTGGGCCGACAGGTCGGTGGGGTGGATGCCGGCGAGGCCGCCCTTGCGCTTGCCGACCGGGCTGCGTACAGCCTCGACGATGACTGCGTCTCGCACGGTGTTCGCTCCTTCGCGACGGTGGACGGCGCCCGGGACGGGGCCGTCGGCTCGCCACGACGGTAGCAGGAAACAGTCAGTGTTGACTGCCACGGAGCGGTGCGACCCGGGTCACGCCGACCGCGGAGCTCCCTCGACCGGCGCGCCACTGTCGATCGGCACCTCGGCGCCGCCGGGGCGGCGCCGAGGTACTGATCGATCCCGGACCGGCGCCGCGGTACGGGCGCGGCGGGCCGGTGCGCGACCGGGGTCAGGCGGAGGTGGCCGACACCCGGCCGGCCGTCGCACCCTCGACGGAGGCGGTGGCCTCGGTGGCCGCGGTGGCGTCGGCGGGATCGGCGGCGTCGCGCCCGAGGATCCCCTCCTGCGCCGCGACGAGCGTCGGCACGGTGATCTGCCCGGCGACGTTGGTGGCGGTGCGCATCATGTCGAGGATCGGGTCGATGCCGATCACGACCGCGATCCCGGCCGCGATCACCGCGGGCGGCATCCCGACCGCGGCGAGGGTCAGGGTCAGCATGGTGAACCAGCCGGTCGTCCCGGCCGTGGCCAGCGCCCCGAACACCGCGACGGCGACGATCACCAGGTACTGCCACACCGCGAGCTGCACCCCGGAGATGTGCGCGACGAAGATCGTCGCGAGCGCCGGGTAGACGGCGGCGCAGCCGTCCATCTTGGTGGTCGTGACCAGCGGGACGGCGAACCCGGCGTAGTTGCGGTCCACGCCGAGGTCGATCGCGGCCTGCCGGGACATCGGCAGGGCGGCGCCGGACGAGCGGGAGACGAAGGCGAACTGCAGCACCGGCCAGGTGGTGCCGAAGAAACGGCGCGGCCCGATCCCGGCCACGACCTTCAGCAGCAGCGGATAGACACCGAACAGGACGATCGCGCAACCGAGGTAGACGGTGCCGATCAGCCCGGCGAGCGAGGAGACGACGCCGCTGCCGTAGGTGGCGAACGCGGTGCCGATCAGGCCGAGCACGCCGATCGGGGCGAGCACGACGATCCAGCGGATGACCGTCAGGACGATCTCGAACGCCGAGCGGGAGAACGCGACGAACGGCTCGGCCTTCTCCCCCAGCGCGTAGGCGGCGGCGCCGACGAGCAGCGCGGCGACGACGACCTGGAGCACGTTGTCGTCGGCGAACGCGGCGACCGGGTTGTCCGGCACCAGGTTCGACAGCAGTGCCTCCCACGACCCCGCGGTCCGCGCGCCCACGGCCTGGACGTCGGCCGGGTCGGCGGCGATCGTGACGCCCTCACCGGGCCGCCCGATCAATCCGATCGTGATGCCGATCAGTACCGCGACCAGGGAGGTCCCGGCGAACCAGGCGACGGTGCGCCCGCCGAGCCGGGCCGCGGTGCGGCCGCCGCCGAGGTCACGCAGGCTGACGATGCCGACGACGATCGCGAGGAACACCAGCGGCGCGACCGTGAACTGCAGCAGGCCGGTGAACAGTCCGCCGACGGTGTCCAGCGTGGTCGCGAGACCCGCGGACCCGGTGACCCGGGCGGTCAGCCCGAGCAGTGCGCCGAGCACGAGCCCGGCGACGGTGAGCAGTGCGAACACGCGCGGGCGCTGCCAGGCGCGTGCGGCACGGACGACGAGTGACACGGGTTCTCCCAGGAGGTGCGGTACGGGTGTGGTCGGCGGTCAGCGCCGACAGCCCGTGGCCGGACGGCGGCACAGGTCGATCACCCGCCGGCACACCAGCCACACACCCGTCCCCCGCACAGGGGGAGCAACGGACCCGTTCGCCGCGATCTTCCCGCCGGACGGGGGCACGGAGCGTGACCCGCACCTCCGTCCGGGGCCGTCACCGCGCCCGTGGGGTGGTCGCGTGCGCGGCCGGCTCGGCCCCGTCGCGGCCCGCGGTCGTGAGGTCGATCCCCCGGGTCTCGGGCAGCAGGTACACCGTCAGCCCGGACACCAGCAGCAGCACGATCGCGTAGCCGAGGAACAGGCCCGGCCTGCCGATCTCGGCGAACAGCGTCTGCAGGTAGGGGGCGGTCCCGCCGAACAACGCGACCGAGATCGAGTAGGGAACGCCGAGTCCGGCGGCGCGCACCCCGGTCGGGAACATCTCGGCGTAGAGGGCGGGCCCGACGGCGCAGCCCGCCCCGATCAGCGCGAGCGCGACGGTCATCGCGACGAACAGCGTCGGCCCGTCGTGGATCATCGCGTCGAGCGGGAACAGCGCCAGGACGAGCACCGCACCGGGCACGAGCAGGGTGCGGCGGCGACCGAACCGGTCCGAGGCCGCGCCCCACAGCGGCAGCAGCACCATGAACACCCCCAGCGCACCGGCGCCGGCCCACAGCGCCGCCGCCGGGTCCACCCCGCGCGCGGTGATGGCGTACGCCGGGGCTGCGACCGACCAGACGTAGTAGACGACGGTCAGGCCGCTGGTCAGGAACACCACCCGGGCCAGCGCCTTCGGGCGGGCCAGGACCTGGCGCCACAGCGACGGGCGGCCCGGCGTCGCGGTGCGGGCCTCCTCCTCCCGGGAGTAGGTGTCGGACTCACGCATCCGCAGCCGCATGACCAGCGCGTACAGCCCGAACAGCCCGCCCAGGACGAATGGCACCCGCCAGCCGTAGGCGGCCATCTCCTCGCGGGTGAGCACGCTCGACAGGACGGCTCCGAGCACCGTCCCGACCAGGATGCCCGCGGTGCCGGAGAAGTAGATGAGGCTCGACCACAGCCCGCGCCGTGCGGGCGGGGCCATCTCGGCGAGGTAGGTCTGCGCGGCGGGCAGCTCGCCCCCGTGCGCGAGGCCCTGCGCCAGCCGGGCCAGGACCAGCACGACCGGTGCGGCGATGCCGATGACGGCGTGGGTCGGGACGAGCCCGATCACCAGGCTGCCCACCGCGGCGGTCGCCACGCACAGCGCCATCGACAGCCTCCGGCCGCGGCGGTCGGCGATCCAGCCGAACAGGAAGCCGCCGAACGGGCGGGCGACGAACCCGACGGCGAACACCGCGAGGGTCTTGAGCAGGGCGGTGCCGGTGTCGTCGCCCGCGAAGAACTGCGGGGCGAAGAACGCCGAGAACGTCGCGTAGACGTTCCAGTCGAACCACTCCATGGCGTTGCCGGCGCCGATCCCGAGGATCGTGCGACGCCGCTCGGTGCGCTCGGTCATGCCGCCACCCCCGCGGCCGGGGCGAGGCGTGTCGTGGCGAGCGCGGCGTACAGCGCGGTCGCGTCGGCGAGGACGCCGTCGTCGAAGCGGGCGAGCGGCGAATGGTTCATCGGCGCGGTGTCGGGGTCGGCGCCGGGTGGGCAGGCGCCCATCCCGAGGAACGCGCCCGGGACGGCGGCGAGCACCCGGGAGAAGTCCTCGGAGCCGCTGACCGGGTTCGGTGCGAGCCGGAACCGGTCCTCGCCGAGCAGCTCGGCGCACACCCCGGCGGCGAACCCGGCCTCGTCGGCGTCGTTGACGGTGCGCGGGTACTCGTCGGTCCAGACGACCTCGGCGCGCACGCCGTGCGCGGCGGCGACACCGTCGCAGACCTCGCGGACCAGCACCGGCAGCGTCGCGGCGTGGGCGTCGGAGAAGCTGCGCACGGTCGCCTCGAAGCGGGCGGTGCCGGGGATGACGTTGCGCCGGGTGCCCGCGGCGACGACGCCGACGGTCAGCACGACCGGGTCGAACATGTCGAAGCGGCGGGTCACCATCGTCTGCAGGGCGGTGATCATCTCCGCGGCCGCGGCGATCGGGTCCCGGGCGGTGTGCGGGTTGGAGCCGTGGCCGCCCGCCCCGTGCACGACGACGTCGAGCGCGTGCGAGGCGGACAGGAACACCCCGGGCCGGGTCGTGACCAGCCCGGCGGGCATCCGGTTGGCGAACACGTGCAGGCCGTAGGCGTGGTCGACGCGCCGTCCGGCGGCGGTCAGGACGCCCTCGGCGAGCATGTGGCCCGCGCCGTCGAAGCCCTCCTCGCCGGGCTGGAACATGAACACGACGTCGCCGGCGAGGTGGTCGCGGTGGGCGCTGAGCAGCCGCGCGGCCCCGGCCAGCGCCGCGGTGTGCAGGTCGTGGCCGCAGGCGTGCATGGTGCCGGTCCGCGCGGCGAAGTCCTCGCCGGAGCCCTCGGCGACCGGGAGACCGTCCATGTCGCCGCGCAGCAGAACCACCGGTGCGTCCGCGCCGGCGCCCGGGGCGGTGCCGCGCAGGACGGCGGTGACCGACGTCGTCGTCGTCCCCTCGGTGATCTCCAGCGGGAGCCCCTGCACCGCGGCCAGGACCCGGTCACGGGTCCGGGGCAGGGCCAGCCCGACCTCGGGGTCACGGTGCAGCTCCCGGCGCAGGTGCACCAGGTCCGGCTGCAGCGACCGGGCGTCGTCACGAAGATCCACAAGCGTCCCCTCGGGTCGTACCGGCGGGCCACGCTGCCCGCCGGAGGTCCTGCCCGAGTCTCGGAGCCCGCGCGTTACGGCACGTAACATCGACGGATCCGATCCGGATCGGGGGCCCCGTGGACGGAACCGACCGTCATCCGCTGTCCGAGGACGACTTCGCGCTCGTCCACGCGCTGCAGCTGCACCCGCGCGCGAGCTGGGCCGGGCTCGGCCCGGTGCTCGATGCGGCGCCGGTGACGCTGGCCCGGCGCTGGGCCCGCCTGCAGGGGTCCGGGCACGCGTGGATCAGCTGTTATCCGGTGGTCGGCGAGGACGCCATGCAGGTGGCGCTGGTCGAGGTGGACTGCGCGCCGGGGTGGCTCGCCGGGGTCGTCGCGGCGCTGGACTCCGAGCCGTCGGTGATGACCATCGAGTACGCCGCCCGCGGCCGGGACCTGCTGCTGACGGTGAACGCGGCGTCGTTCACGGAGCTGTCGGGGCTGGTGCTGGACCGGATCGGACGGGTGACCGGGGTCGCGTCGGTGCGCACGCACCTGGCGTCGCGGGTGCACCGGGAGGGCAGCCGGTGGCGGCTCGACGCGCTCGACACCCGGCAGGTCGCGGCCGTGCCCGCGCTGCGCCGGGCGGACACGACACCGCAGGCGGCGGGTGTCGATCTGCGGGGGCCGGTGTACGCGCCGCTGGTGCGGGAGCTGTGCGCCGACGGCCGGGCGAGCGCCGCGGAGCTCGCGGACCGGGTCGGGCGGCCGGCGTCGACGGTGCGCCGGCAGCTGTCGGCGCTGGTGCGCTCGCGGGCACTGGTGTTCCGCTGCGAGGTCGCACAGCTGCTGACCCGGTGGCCGATCTGCGTGACGTGGTGGATCCGGCTGCCGACCGCCGCGGTCGAGCACGCGGTGCGCCGGGTCCGTACCGATCCGCGGGTGCGGCTGTGCCTGTCGCTCACCGGGCCGGAGAATCTTCTGGTCACGGCGTGGACGCACTCGCTGGGCGAGCTGGTCGGGATGCAGTCGGCGCTGGAGCGGTCGCTGCCGCAGGCGCAGATCGTGGACACCTCGGTGATCCTGCGGACCCGCAAGCGGATGGGGTGGCTGCTGCACCCCGACGGCCGGGCCACCGGGGCGTGCGTCCCGGTGTTCCCCGGCTGAGGAGGGTCAGAGCCAGGCGTCGCGGACGTCGAGCGTGGTCCGGTCCAGCGACGCGAGCAGGTCCAGCTGCGGGCCGGTGCGGGGCAGCTCGTGGCGCACGAAGTAGCGGGCCGCGGCACGCTTGCCCTCGTAGAGGTCGCCGTCGCGGCCCTCGGCGGCGAGCGCCTGCTCCAGCCAGATCCAGGCGAGCACGACGTGCCCGACGGCCTCCAGGTAGACCGAGGAGTGTGCGACCGCCAGCGCCGGGTCGTCCTGGCTGTGCACGATCCCGGTCACCTCGACGACCCGGTCCACGGCCGCCGCGACGGCGTCGGCGTGCGCGGCGAGTTCCCCGCCGACCGCGCGTCCGCGCTCCACGGTCTGCCCGATCGTCTCCCGCAGCAGCGTCAGCCCGGCGCCGCCCTGCATCACGACCTTGCGGCCCAGCAGGTCCAGGCCCTGGATGCCGTGGGTGCCCTCGTGGATCGGGTTGAGCCGGTTGTCGCGGTAGAGCTGCTCGACGTCGTGGTCGCGGGTGTAGCCGTAGCCGCCGTGGATCTGGATGGCGAGGTCGTTGGCGTGCAGGCACCACTGCGACGGCCAGCTCTTCGCGACCGGGGTCAGCACCTCCAGCAGCAGGTGCGCCCGGCGGCGTTCCTCGTCGGTCCCCGCGGTGCGCTCCTCGTCGAGGAGCCGCCCGCAGTACAGGTTCAGCGCGAGCGCACCCTCCACGTAGGACTTGCTCGCGAGCAGCATCCGGCGCACGTCGGTGTGGGCGACGATCGGCACCTGCGGGCTCGCCGGATCCTTCGCGCCGGCCGGGCGGCCCTGGGTGCGGGTACGGGCGTGGTCGAGGGCCAGCAGGTAACCGGCGTAGCCGAGTGCGGTGGCACCCGCCCCGACCCCGACCCGGGCCTCGTTCATCATGTGGAACATCTGGGCGAGACCGGTGTGCGGCTCCCCCACCAGGTAGCCGACGGCGCCGGCCTCCCCGCCCGGGGTCGCGCGGCCCTCGCCGAAGTTCAGCACGGTGTTGACGGTGCCGCGGTAGCCCATCTTGTGGTTGAGCCCGGCGAGGGCGATGTCGTTGCGTTCGCCGCTCTCCAGCACCCGGGGCACCACGAACAGCGAGATGCCCTTCACCCCGGCCGGTCCGCCGGGGATCTTCGCCAGCACGAGGTGGACGATGTTCTCCCCCAGCTCGTGCTCGCCGCCGGAGATCCACATCTTGGTGCCGGTGATCCGGTGCGTGCCGTCGTCGCGGGGCTCGGCCCGGGTGGTGACGTCGGCCAGCGACGACCCGGCCTGCGGCTCGGACAGGCACATCGTGCCGAAGTAGCGGCCCTCCACCATCGGGCGCACCCAGGTCTGCACCTGCTCGGAGCTGCCGTGGGTGAGCAGAAGGTTGGCCGCGGCGACGGTGAGCATCGGGTAGGCGGCGGTGGCGACGTTGCCGGCGTGCAGCCACACGAAACACGCCTGGACGACGACGGCGGGCAGCTGCATCCCGCCGACCCGCTCGTCGAGCCCGGCGCCGACGATCCCGGTGTCGCCCAGCACCTTCAGCGCGGCGCGGACCTCGTCGGGGAGCGTGACGCGCTCGCCGTCGAACTCGGGCTCGCGGGTGTCGGAGACCTTGCGGTGCGGCGCGAAGTGCTCGGTCGCGACCTGTGCGGCGAGGTCGACGACGGCGTCGATGGTGTCGCGGTCGTGCTCGGCGTAGCGCTCGCGGTCGCAGAGCTCGACCACCCGCAGCCAGTCGTGGAGCAGGAAGTCGAGGTCGGCACGGGAGATCAGCTGCGCTCGCACGGCACCCACGATCGCACCCCGGGGCGGATCCGGGGAAGCGGGCCGCTCAGCCCCCGGCCGCGAGCGCCGGGGTGAACGCCGGCGACCCGGACCGGCCGGTCCGCACCAGGTCGGCGACGAGCTCGCCGACGGCCGGGGCGTACTTGAAGCCCTGCCCGGAGAACCCGCCGAGGACGACGGTGCGCGGCTCCCACGGGGCGAGCGCGACGATCCCGCGGCGGGTCGGGGTGTAGCCCTCGACGTAGGACTCCAGCCGGGCGGGCCGGTCGGACATCCCGGCGAGGCGCGCGGCGACCGCACCGGCCCAGTCCCGGGTGTAGCCGGCCTCGACCCACGGGTGGTGGTCGGCCGGCGAGTGGACGCGGGGCTGCGGCTGCTGGTGGTTGATCTTGACGGTGGCGCCGTCGACGGCGGGGAAGAACGTGTGCACCGGTGCCGCGGTGTGGATCCCGGGCGGGAAGACCGCGGGCGCGAACCGGGCGGGGTCCCGCACCCCGAACCAGCTCAGCACGACGCGGCGCTGCTCGATCCCGATGGCGCCCGGGACGAGACCGGCGCCGTGGCCGGTGGCGATCACGACGTTGTCGGCGACGGTCTCGCCGTCGACGGTGTGCAGCACGCCGCGCCCGCGCCGCCTGCCGATGCCGACGACGGTGACGCCCTCCCGGACGGCCGCTCCGGCCCGGCGGGCCTCCGCGACGAGCCCGCGGGTGGCGGTGCCGGCGTCGAGCAGCCCGCCGCCCGGGTCGAGCACGGCCACCTCGTCCGCGCCGAGCAG
>NZ_JAMXSG010000102.1:0-17761 GCF_024124365.1 Pseudonocardia sp. McavD-2-B | reverse complement strand
TGGTCGGGCCCCGACGAGCTGGCCGGCGTCGTGGGCGCCCTCGTCGCCCGGCGGCGCCGCGCCCCGCGTGGATCCCCGGCCGGTGTCGAGGCCGAGGTCGCCGCGCTGCTGGCGGGGCCGCGCAGGCACCGGCCGGTCGTCCAGCCCGACCCGGTGTGGCGCCTGCCGGTGCCGCGCTGGACGGACCTGCCCGCCCTGGCCGCCGCCCTGCACCTCGACGACGGCGAGCTCGCCTGGTTCGCCGACCCCGGCGGCTGGCTGCGGCGTACCCCGGACGGCCCGCTGACCCACTACCGGCGGCACTGGACGCCGTCGCGCTCCGGGACGCCGCGCCTGGTCGAGGCACCCGCCCCGCGGCTCGCCGAGCTGCAGCTCCGGATCGTGCGCAGCGTGCTCGACCGGATCCCGGTGCACCCGGCCGCACACGGCCACGTCCGCGGCCGCAGCCCGCACACCCTCGCCGCGGAGCACCGGGCCCGGCCGATGGTGCTGCGCCTGGACCTGGAGGGCTTCTACTCCCACGTCACCGGCGGCCGGGTCGCCGGACTCCTGCGGGTCGCGGGGTACCCGCCCGCCGTCGCCGCCGCCGTCGCCGGGCTGCTCGTCACCACCACCCCGCCCGGGGTGCTGCGCGTCTGCCCGCACCGGGGCGACCCCGCCCCACGACGGCGGCTGCTCGACCGCCTCGCCGCACCGCACCTGCCGCAGGGGGCGCCGTCGTCGCCGACGATGGCGAACCTGCTCACCTACGGGCTGGACCGGCGGCTGAGCGGCCTGGCCGCCGCGGTCGGCGCCGCCTACGGCCGCTACGCCGACGACCTCGTGTTCTCCGGCGGCGCGACACTGCCGGTGCAGGGCCTGGCGCAGCGGGTGGCCGCGATCGCCGCGGAGGAGGGCTTCCGCGTCCGCCCGGACAAGACCCGGATCATGCCCGCGCACCACCGCCAGCGGATCGTCGGGCTCGTCGTGAACGGCGGCGAGCCCGCGGCGTCGCGTCGCGACCACGACGAGCTCCGCGCGATCCTGCACAACGCGGCCCGTACCGGCCCGGACGCCCAGAACCGGGCCGGGCACCCGGCCTTCCGCGAGCACCTGCTGGGACGGATCGCCTGGGTGGGGCACGGGCGCCCGGCCCGGGCGGCGCGACTGCGGGAGCTGTTCGACCGCATCGTCTGGTGAGCGGCCCGGGAGCGGAAACGGCGGGCGCCGGGGGAGCGCGGCGGCTACGGTGACGGCCGTGAGCAGCCCGGAGTCGAACAGGCGGTAGCCACCGGTCCCCACCGGTGGCGGCGACCTCCCCTGCCCGCTCCCGGTGACGAGGCCGGACCGGCGTCCGTTCCACGACCCCGTCACCCACGGAGTTCCACCGTGCTGCTCGTCGTCCTCGCCTGCGCCGTCTTCGCGCAGGCCACCTCGGAGTTCATGCTCGCCGGGCTCGTCCCGGACATCGCCGCCGACCTCGGCGTCACCCCGCTCGCCGCCGGGTCGCTGACCTCGGCGTTCGCCGTCGGGATGGTCGTCGGCGCGCCGCTCGTGGCGCTCGCCGCCCGCCGGCTGCCACCGCGGCTCGCGCTGCGGGGGTTCCTCGCCGCGTTCGTCGCCGTGCACGTCGCCGGGGCGCTGGCCCCCGGACTCGGGGTCCTGCTGGTCACCCGGGTGCTCGCGGCGCTGTGCACCGCCGGGTTCCTCGCCGTCGCCCTGTCGGTCGCGGTCGCCGCCGTGCCCCCGCAGCGCACCGCCCGCGCGACCGCGACCCTGCTGTCCGGCACGACCCTCGCCCTGATCGCCGGCGTGCCGGCCGGGGCGCTGGTGGGGCAGGCGTTCGGCTGGCGGGCGACGTTCTGGTCGGTCGCGGCGGTCGCCGCCGTCGCGCTGGTGGGGGTCGTCGCCGGGGTCCCGGCCGACGACGGCGGCCGGGCACCCGCGCCCGGTCTGCGGGCCGAGCTGACGGTGCTGCGCCGGGGCCCGGTCGTCCGGACACTCGCGCTCGGCGCTCTGGTGAACGGCTCGACGTTCGCCGCGCACACCTACCTGGCCCCGCTGCTGGCGACGGCGGGCGACCCGCCCGCGGTGCCCGCCGGTCTGCTGCTGTTCGGGGTCGGCGCCGTCGCCGGGGTGGGCGTCGCGGGCCGGTTCGCCGACACCCGCACCCGTCCGCTGCTGCTCGTCGCGGGCGGCGCGCTGCCGCCGGGCTGGGTGGCGCTCGCCGTCGGTGCCGCGCACCCGGTGGCGGTCCTCGCGCTGGTGGGCCTGCTGGGCGCGCTCGGGTTCGCGGTCGGCTCGACGCTGATCGCGCGGGCGCTGACGCTCGCCCGTGAGGCGTCGACCCTCGGCGGCGCCGTCGCCACCGCGTCGCTGAACGCCGGGGCGACGGTGGGCCCGCTGCTGGGCGGTGCGGGACTCGCCGTCGCCGGGCCCACCGGTCCGGTGTGGACGGCGGCGGCGCTGGCCCTGGTCGCTTCGCCAATGCTGGCTTCGGTCGCCCGCCCGGCCGGCGTGCCGGACCCCGTCATCACTTCCGATGAACGGCCGTCCGGACGATAACGACGTGCTCCGTCCGGAGCGATCCACCGGGCGTACGGGCCGTGTCGGGCGGCCCCGAGGTCGACCGGGGAGACCGCGCGATGATCCTGCACCGCCGCGCACGCCGTTCCGTGCCCCGCCTCGTCCTGGCCGCTGTGGTGCCGGCGACGACGGCTGCCGCGCTCTGCGTCGCGTCGTTCGCGTCGGCGGCGCCGGTGATCGCCGGGCCGACGGCCCTGCGGGCGGCGGCGTCGGGGCCGAGCGCGGTGACGCGGGACTTCCCGGCGCCGGTGGTCCCTGACGGGATAGTGCCCGCCGCGCCACTGGAGTCGTTCGTCCCGGAGCCGGTGGTCTACACCTGTGAGCCGTGGGCCGACGCCGAGTTCGGGGACCCGGCACACCCGGACGACATCACCAACAAGGCCTGCCCCGAGCTGAACGCCGCGAAGGAGCAGGCGCAGCGGGAGTACCTCGAGCAGCAGCGACGGCAGAGTGGCGAGTACGTGGACCCGGCCGAGCTGGTCGCTCGCGGCCAGTACGAACCGGGCGCGGGCTACCCGGTGGGCTCGGCCGAGCGGGCGAGATGTCTGCAGAACCCTCTCGACCCGATCTGCGGGGGCTGAGCCGTGCACGCGACGCTCCTACGGTGGCTCTCACTGGTCGGGGTCCTCGTCGTACTCACGACCGGCGTGGTCACCGCGTTGGTCGTGATGCCTGCCTCGAATCCGGTCGCCGCACCGCCCGCGCCTCCCGCGGTCGCCGTGGTCGTTCCCCCACCGGTCGCCACCGCGGCGTCGGCGACGGGGGTGGACGCGGTCGAGCAGACCCCGCGCACGACGGCTCCCGCCGCGACCCCGGCGCCCGTCCCACCGTCGGCCGTGGCCGGGACGGACCTCGACGGGCTCTGGGCGCGCTGGCAGCAGCTGAACGACGTCTGCCGCGGCGAGACCGGCCCGGACAGCGACCGGACCTGCGTCGACCGTGCCGAGGTGCAGGAACGCCATGCGCGACGCAGCGCCGACGAGTTCCTGACCGCGTGGCGGGCCGGTGACGCCACCGGGATGCGCCGGCTCAGCGCCGACGACGCCACGGACAACGTTGGCCGCCCCCTGGTGCCGAACCTGCTCGCGTTCATCCCCGCCGAGTCGCGTGTCGAGCTGAACTACGACGTCGTCGGCTCCGGCCGGGTGTCCGCCTTCATGACGACGACCGGCGGCGGCCCCGCCCTCTATCTGGAGTGGGACATGGACTACGAGCGCGGATGGGTCGTGGCGAGCTACGCACCCGACGTGGGCTGACCACCGAGCCGCTCGTCGCCGTACACCGTCCGCGCAGCTCAACGGGCACTCATCGAACGCATGGTCGAGTAGAATCAGATGCGTGGACGAGCTCTGGAAGACCGACGACGAGGACCTTCTCGTCGCGGTCGCGGCCGTCCAGGAACGGATCAAGCGCGAGTCCGCGTCCCTGGTCGCCCTCGTCGCCGAGGTCGCCACCCGCGGTCTGGCCGGGGCGAAGGGGTTCCGGGACACCGCAGACCTGCTGCGCACGGTGCAGAACGTCGGGGCGTCCACCGCCCGTGCCCGGGTCGACGCCGCCCGGAAGCTCTCGCCGCTGTTCCTGATCACCGGTGACCAGGTCGACCCCGAGCTGCCGGTGCTGGCGGAGGCGTTCGAGCAGGGCGCGGTGACCCCCGAGCACGTGCGCGTGATCATCCGGGTGCTCGCCTCGCTGCCCCCGCATCTCGGCGAGCACCGGCCGGTGCTGGAGGCCGACCTCGTCGCCCACGCCGGGACCCTGGATCCCGATGCGGTGGACACGCTCGGCAGGCGGGCCGTCGCGCTGCTGGATCCCGACGGGCCGCGTCCGCGGGAACCGAAACCGACCCGCAACCGGCTCGCGTTGCGTCCGCAAGGGTCGGGGTTCGAGGCGCGGGGCTGGCTGGACACCGAGTCCGCCGCGGTCCTGCGCAGCGCGCTGTCGCCGCTCACCGCCCCGGTCCCGCCCGACGGCGCCGGGCAGGCACGGGACGAACGCTCCACGGCCGAGCGCAACGGGGACGGTCTGGTCGAGCTGGCCCGTCGGTTGCTGGCGGTCGGGGACCTCGGCGTCGAGAACGGGCTGCCGGTAGCGCTGACCGTGACGGTGCCGCTGGAGACCCTGACCTCGGGTGCCGGGGCGGGGTTGCTCGGGTTCGGTGCGGGTGGGTTGTCCGCGGCGATCGCGGCGCAGGGCGCTCTGCGGTTGGCGTGTGATGCGCGGGTGGTGCCGATCGTGCTGGCGTCGACGGGCGAGCCGTTGTTCGTCGGCCGGGAGTCGCGGTTGGCGAACCGTGCGCAGCGTCGGGCGCTGGCCCAGCGCGACGGCGGGTGCGCGTTCCCGGGGTGCGAGGCGCCGCCGCAGTGGTGCGTGGCCCACCACGTCGTGCACTGGGCCCACGGTGGGTGCACCGACCTCACGAACCTGGTGCTGCTGTGTCCGCACCACCATCGCATGATCCACATCGGGGACTGGGCGGTCGAGATCGACGGCGGGTTCCCGGTGTTCCATCCACCACCCTGGGTGCCGGGCGGGCCCCGGCGCAACCCGCTCCACCGGCCCGACCTGCCCGTCCCACGAAGCCCTCGGCACAGTGCTCCGGTGCTGCTCGACGCCGTCCTGGCCTCGTCGTGAGTGGCCTACGCGGGCCGCCGCGGTCACAGCGACTCCCACTCCAGCTCCGGGCCGGGCGGCCACGGCCGCTCCCACCCGCCCAGGCGCAGCACCGCGTCGACGACGTCGCCGGTGAACCCCCACACCACGTCGCCGCCCACCCGGAATCCGGGGCCCCGCCAGGCCCCGCCGCCGGCCCGGAGCCGGAACCGGTGCGCCGGGTCGGCCAGCACCGCCGGCGGCACGTGCAGCACCGCCTCGGTCTCGGCCGGGTCGACCGCGTGCAGCCGGGTCGGCGTCCGCCAGTGCCCGAGCACTGCGGTCACGTGGAACCCGGTCAGCAGGATCAGACGCGGCAGCATCGCGACGACGTCCACACCGGACGGGTCCAGCCCGGTCTCCTCGGTAGCCTCCCGCAGCGCCGTCGCGGCCGGGTCGGTGTCGCCCGGGTCCGCGCGGCCCCCGGGGAAGGAGATCTCCCCGGAGTGGTGGCGCAGTCGTCGGGCCCGCCGCTGCAGCACGACCTCCGGGCCGTCCGGGCCCTGGCCGAGCAGTACCAGAACGGCCGACTGCCGGGGCCCGACGTGGTCGGGGGGCAGGTCGTTCGCGCTGATGTCGCGCGGCCCGGCGTGCTCCAGCCCGCGCAGCAGCGGCCCCATCCAGTCGGGGGCCCGGCCGGGATCGGGCCGGGCCGCGGCGAGCCACCGGCGGGCCGCGGCGACGTCACACATACGGCCGGGTGATCATCTCGAGATAGTGACCGGCCGGGTCGAGGAAGTACACCCCGCGCCCGCCGTGGCCGTAGTTGATCTCCCCGGGACGCGTGCGCTGCGGGTCGGCCCAGTGCTCCGTCCCGGCCTTGACGAGCCGGGCGTACGCGCGGTCGAACAACGCGTCGTCGACGAGGAACGCGTAGTGCTGCGGCTGGATCTCGGGCACCACGTGGAGCGGCAGGTCGGCGAACTGGACGAGGACACCGCCGTCGAGGGCGATGTTGGTGAACGGCCCCCAGGACGGCGCCTGCGCCGCCTCCAGGACGTGCCGGTAGAACGCGGCGGAGGCCACCCGGTCCCGGGTGGCGATGATCGTGTGGTTGAACGTGCAGGTCATACGGGTCTCCTGACGACAGCGGGGACCACGCGAACGACCTGCGGAAGGAGCTGCGCCCGCGGGCCCGTGCGGGACTGGCGAGAACTCCTTCCGGCTGGGCCCATCGGGGGCGCACCGCGGAGGTTATCAGCGCAGGGCCGCGTTGCCGACGTCCTGCGCCGCCCGCAGCCCCGGGCCGACCGGGACCCGGCCGGCGAACAGCTCGTCGAGCGCGGGCTCCATCGCCGTCGTCGCCGCGCCGACCTTCGGGCCGGACGGGGCCGGGGTCGTCGGGCCGTCCGCGACGAACTCCCGGGTGTCGATGCCGCGGCGCGCCCAGTGGTCGAACCAGCCCCGCTGGGCCGCCGTCACCGCGGGCAGCCCGGCGCCGCTGTCGCCCACCGGGGCGGCTCCCTCGGGAGATCCCAGCCAGCGCAGCACCCGCAGGATCTCCGGGCGCTTCGGGCTGTCGGCGTTGCCGGCGGCCACGATGCTCGACACCACGCTGACCCGGCCCCGCGGGCCCTCGACCATGGGGGCGACGCCCCACTCGAACGTGGCGCCCTCGGCGATGTTGGCGAGGTTGTAGGTGCCGCTCTGGAACAGCGCCATCCGGCCCTGCAGGAACTGGTCGCGGCTGAAGTCCGGGTTCTGGTTCGTGTCCGCCGCGGACGGCGCCACCCGCTCGGTGTTGATCATGTCCACCAGGTAGCCGAACGCCTGCTCGCCCGCGGGGGTCGCGACGTCGAAGGTCTCGTCGGGCGCCTGGAGCCGCCCGCCTGCCGAGCCGAGGAAGTCGAGATAGATCGCCTGCAGGTCCCGGGCGGCGTTGAAGCCGTACTGGCGCACGGTGCCCGGGTCGAATCCGGGCGTGCCGGCGCTGCGTCCGGCGGCGTCGCGGGTCAGCCTCCGGGCCGCGGGGAGCAGGGTGTCGCGGGCCGGGTCGGTGGGGTCCCAGCGCAGCGCGGCCGGGTCGACCCCGGCGGCGCGGACCAGGTCCTTGTTGTAGAACACGGCGATCCGGCCGTCGGTCACCACCGGGACGCCCCACAGGGTCCCGCCGCGGGTGTACTGCTCGGCGGCGGCGTCCACCCAGCCGGCGCGCTGGTCGGCGAGCGCGGCACCGACGTCGATCAGTCTCCCGGCGTCGGCGAACGCCCCGAAGTTCGAGGAGTTGACCCAGTAGATGTCGGTCGCGGTGCCGGACGCGACGTCCAGCGGCAGCGAGGTGAAGTAGTCCGAGAACGGAACCTGCACGAGCTCGACCCGGATGTCCGGGTTGGCCCGCGAGAACGCCGCGAACGAGCGCTCGTAGGCCGCCGCGACCTGGGTGTCCCACAGCCGCAGCGTCACCGTGGTGACGCCGTCGGCGTCGTCGTCGAAACGGGACGCCGGCGAGCACGCCGCCAGCAGCAGCACCCCGACCAGCGCCAGGGCGGCGCCCATCCGCCGTCTCACCGGAACCCCGTGATCGTGATCGAGCGGACCACGCTGCGCTGGAACACCAGGAACAGCACGATCAGCGGGACGATTGCCACCGTCGTCGCCGCCATCACGACCGGCCAGTTCCCGTTGTACTGCGTCTGCAGCCCGGCGGTCGCCACCGTCATCACCTGCCATGTCCGGCCGGAGGTGATGACCAGCGGCCACAGGAAGTTGTTCCAGTGCGTCACCACGGTGATCACCGCCAGCGTCGTGAGGATCGGCCGGCTCACCGGCACGACGACGTGCCGCAGGATCCCGACCGTCCCGGCGCCGTCGAGCCGGGCGGCGTCGATCAGGTCCTGCGGGATGGTCCGGAAGTGCTCACGCAACAGGAAGATCGCGAACGGCGACCCGAGCACGTAGGGCAGCACCAGCGCCCAGAACGTGTTCCGCAGCCCCACCTCGGTCATCATCAGGTACAGCGGGATCACCGTCACCGCCTGCGGGACCATCAGCGTCCCCAGGTACACCCAGAACAGCGCGTCCCGGCCGGGGAACTCCAGCCGCGCGAACGCGTACGCCGCCAGCACCGAGAACAGCAGCTGTCCCACCAGGACGACGACCACCACCTGGGCGGTCACCGCGATCGGGGTCACGAAGTCGTAGTCCCGGCCGAACAGGGTCACGATGTTCTCCACCGTGGGCGGGGCCGGCGGTGACAGCACCGGCGTCGACGCGAACTGCCGGGTCGTCTTCAGCGCCGTCGTCACGCTCAGCACGAACGGCGCCAGCGTCGCCGCCGCTCCCACCAGCAGCGCGACCAGCACGGCCGCGTCGACGAGCCTGCCCCGCCTCACGTGTCGAGCTCGTAGGTCGTGCGACGGCTGAACCACCGCTGCTGGGCCACGGTCACCACCACCAGGATCACGAACAACACCACCGCCATCACCGCGGCCTGCCCGACCGCGCGGTTCTCGAACGCCTCGTAGTAGATCCGCCCCGCGACGACGTCGGTGACACCCTGTGGGCCGCCGTTCGGCGTGAGGGCGTACACCGAGTCGAACACCTGGAAGCTGGAGATCACCCCGGTGACCAGCACGAAGAACAGTGTCGGGCGCAGCAGCGGCAGCCGGATCCGCCAGAGCAGCTGCCACGCCGAGGCCCCGTCGAGCCGGGCCGCCTCCACGATCGTGTCCGGGATGGCGCGCAGCCCGGCCAGGAAGAACAGGGCGACGTAGCCGACCTGGGTCCAGGCGGTCACCGCGGCGACCGACGGCAGCGCCAGCGCCGGGTCGGCCAGCCACTCGACGCGGATCCCGAGCAGCGCGTTGAGCGCGCCGTCGGTGGGGGACAGGATCCACCGCCACACCACGCCCAGCACCAGCGGCGCGCAGATCCACGGCAGCACGAAGACCACCCGGAACACCGTCGTCCCGGGCAGCCCGCGGTCCAGCAGCAGCGCCGCCGCCAGCCCGAGCACGGTCTGCACCGGGATGACGATGAGTACGAAGAACGCCGTCACCAGCAGGGACCGCGCGAACCGGCCGTCCGCGGCGACCGCGGCGACGTTGTCCAGCCCGACGAAGGTCCGCGGCCCGACCAGATCCCACCGGAACAGCGCCAGCCCCAGCACGATCAGCACCGGGACCAGCAGGAACAGCAGCACGCCCACCAGGCTGGGGGCCAGCAGCAGGTACGCGGTGCGGGTGTCCCGCCGGGACCGGCTCACGTCCCGTGGGCGAAGCCCGCGGCCTCGCTCCCGCGGACGGGACCGGCCTGGCGGCGCAGCCGCTCCAGCACCCGCGTCAGGTCGTCGAGCAGCAGCGCGGCCAGGTCGTGACTGAACCCGTTGCGGACCACGATCCGCAGCGCCGCCAGGTCCTCCCGGTTCTCCGGGAACGTGTACGCCGGGACCAGCCACCCCGTCTCGCGCAGACCCGCCGACACGTCGAACACCGAGAACGGCTCGCCGTCGGCGACGGTGAACGCGAACACCGGCAACTGCGAGCCGTCGGTGAGCAGCCGGAACGCGCCCGTCGCCTCGATCCGCCGGGCCAGCCCGGTCGCGATCTCCCGGCAGGTGCCCTGCACCCGGGCGTAGCCCTCGTGCCCCAGCCGCAGGAAGTTGTAGTACTGGGCGATCACCTGGCCGCCGGGGCGGGAGAAGTTCAGCGCGAACGTCGGCATGTCACCGCCGAGGTAGTTCACCCGGAACACCAGGTCCTCGGGCAGCGCGTCGGTGTCGCGCCACACCGCCCACCCGACGCCCGGGTGCACCAGGCCGTACTTGTGGCCGGAGGTGTTGATCGACGCCACCCGCGGCAGCCGGAAGTCCCACTCCAGGTCCGGGTCGCAGAACGGCGCGACCATCGCCCCGGACGCGCCGTCGACGTGCACCGGCACGTCCAGCCCGGTGCGGGACTGCAGGTCGTCGAGCGCCGCGCACAGCTGCGCGACCGGCTCGTAACTGCCGTCGAAGGTGGACCCCAGGATCGCGACGACGCCGATGGTGTTCTCGTCGCACAGCGCGACGGCCTCGTCGACGCCCAGGTGCAGCCGGTCGCCCTCCATCGGGACCAGCCGCGGCTCCACGTCCCAGTAGTTCGCGAACTTGTCCCAGCAGATCTGGACGTTCGCGCCCATCACGATGTTCGGGCGGTCGGTCGGGAGATCCGCCGCCTTCCGCCGGTGCTGCCAGCGCCGCTTGAGCGCCAGCCCGCCGAGCATGCACGCCTCCGACGAGCCCGTCGTCGAACAGCCGACGGCCCGCCCCGGGTCGGGGGCGTGCCACAGGTCGGCGAGCATCCGCACGCACCGCTGCTCCAGGTCCGCGGTCCGCGGGTACTCGTCCTTGTCGATCATGTTCTTGTCGAAGGACTCGGCCATCAGCCGCTCGGCCTGGGGCTCCGCCCAGGTCGTGACGAACGTGGCGAGGTTCAGCCGGGCGTTCCCGTCGAGCATCAGCTCGTCGTGCACGACCTGGTAGGCGACCTCCGGGTGCATCCCGGCGCCGGGGATGCGGAAGCGGGGGATGTCGACGGGCTCCGCGGCGAAGACCGGGTTGACCGGGACCGCGCGGTCGTCGCCGCGGTCCTCCGAGGGTGAGTGCGCACCGGGCATGATCCGAACCTAGAACCGGACGGCCCGGTCCGCTCAGGTTCCCAGCAGCTTCTTCTGGACCTTGCCCATCGGGTTGCGGGGCAGGCCGTCGAGGAACACGACCTCGCGCGGCCGCTTGTGCCAGGACAGCTGCCCGGCGACGTGGTCGATGAGGACCTGGGCGTCGTGGCCGTCGCCGACGACGTAGGCGACGATCCTCTGGCCGAGGTCGGGGTCGGGGACGCCGACGACGGCGACCTCGGACACGGCGGGGTGGTCGAGCAGGACGGCCTCGATCTCGCCGGACCCGATGCGGTAGCCGCCGGACTTGATCAGGTCGGTGGACTCGCGGCCGACGATGCGGTGGAACCCGCCCGCGTCGCGGACGGCGAGGTCACCGGTGCGGAACCAGCCCTCGCCGGCCCAGCACTCGTCGTTCGCGTCCGGGCGGTTCAGGTAGCCGTCGAACAGCATGGGGCCGCGGACCTGCAGGCGGCCGACGGTCTCGCCGTCGTCGGGGACGGTGTCGGCGTCGGTCGGGTCGTCGGTGGCGGGGAGCAGGCGGGTCTCGGCGCCGGGGACGGGGAGTCCGACCCAGCCGGCGCGGCGTTCTCCGGAGGCGTGCGCGGACAGGGTGATCATGGTTTCGGTCATGCCGTAGCGCTCCACCGGCGCCTGCCCGGTGAGCGCGGCGATCCGGTCGAACAGCGATGCGGGCAGGGGCGCGCTGCCCGACACCAGCAGCCGGGCGCGGGACAGGGCGCGGGCGGCGTCGGGTTCGTCGACGATGCGGTTCCACACCGTCGGCACCCCGAAGTACATCGACGCCCCGACCGCGGCGTAGCGGGCGGGCTGCGGCTTCACGGTGTGCACGACGCGGGAGCCGCGGCGCAGTGATCCGAGGACGCCGAGGATCAGGCCGTGGACGTGGAACAGGGGCAGGCCGTGGGCGACGGTGTCGTCGGGGGTCCAGTCCCAGACCTCGTAGAGGGCGTCGAGGCCGGCGGCGATCGCGGCGCCGGAGAGCTGGGCGCCCTTGGGGCGTCCGGTGGTGCCGGAGGTGTAGAGCAGCATCGCGGTGGCGGCGGGGTCGACCGGGCGCGGGCCGATCGGCTGCGCCCCCGGTAGGACCACGGGGAGGTCGACGTCGTCGGGGCGTTCCCCGGCCCAGGCGGTGGCGCCGGAGTCGGTGAGGACGTGGCCGCGCTCGGCGGGCCCGGAATCCGGCGGCACGGGCACGACCGGCACGCCGGCGAGGATCGCGCCGGTGACGGCGACGACGGTGTCGATCGAGGCGGTCGCGTGCACGGCGACCGGGCCGTCGCCGGGGATGCCGGCGGCGAACCGGCCCGCCCGGTCGACGAGCTCGGCGCGCGAGAGCACGTCGTCGCCGACGGTGACGGCGCGGTCGAGGTCGTGGCTGTCGGTGAGCGAGGTGAGGAACAACGTCGTTCTCCTGGTGGTGACGGGGTCAGACCGCCATGGCGGGCAGCACGAGGGCTCCCACCAGCGCGATCGGGCCGATGACGACCATGGACAGGCCCCAGCGGGTCAGCAGCGCGGTCATGCGGGGACGTTCCTGCTCGTCGACGGTGGTGGCGACCAGCGTCGCACCCACCGTCGAGAAGGGTGACACGTCCACGATGGACGAGCAGACCCCCAGCGCGCAGATCAGCGCCCAGCCCGGGATCCCGCCCTGCTGGACCAGCGGGATCGCCAGCGGCACCAGTGCGGCGAGGATGCCGGTGGTCGACGCGAACGCCGACACCAGCCCGCACACCGCGCAGACCACCAGGGCGGCGAGCAGCGGGACGGTGAGGCTCGCGGCGAGGTCACCCAGCAGGTCGACCGAGCCGATCTCCTGCAGCACACCGACGTAGGTGATGATCCCGCCGACCAGCAGGACGGTGGACCAGTCGATCTCCTTCAGGGCGCCGCGGCCGCTGTCCGGGTCGATCAGGGTGAGCGCCGCGCCGAAGGCGAAGGCCAGCACCCCGACGTCGGGCTCGGCGCCGAGCACCGCCAGCACGACGACCGCCGCGACCAGGCCGAGCATCGCGACGACGGTGATCCAGTGCGTCACGCGGAACGGCTCGCGGGCCGGGGGCTCGTCCTCACCGGGCACCTCGGGCCCGGCGCCGCCGCCCGTCGTGACCGGGACGCGGCTGCGGGCGGAGAACATCAGGTAGGACGCGCCCAGCAGCACCAGGTTCGCGATGATCGCGACCGCGAACAGGGTCAGCGGGTTGAGGGCGATGCCCGCCGCCGACGCCGTCCCCCAGGTGACGATCCCGAACAGCGACGTCGGCGCGAACCCGCCCGCCGACAGCCCGGTGCCGATCGCCAGCGCCATCAGCATCGGGTCCATCCCGCGCCGGTGCGCCACCGTCATCCCGATCGGCGCCATGACCAGCCCGCCCAGTGGCGAGCCCATCGCCGACACCACACCGGTGAGCAGGAAGAACGTCAGCGGCAGCGCCGCGGTCCGGTCGCCGACGACGACCAGCGCCCGGTCCACCAGCCGGCCGATGGTGCCGTTGGACTTCGCGATCCCGAAGAAGAAGGTCACCCCGACCAGCAGGACCAGGATGTCGACCGGGAAGCCCGCGACGATGTCGTCGAGCGGCAGGCCCGCGACGAGCAGCCCCATGCCGGCGGCGGCCGCGAACATGACGATCCCGATGTGGGACCGGCGGACCTCGGCGATCACGAAGACCGCCGCGAACACCACCAGCGTGATGACCTGCACCGCCATGCCTACCCCCGTTGGTACGCGCTTGTCGTATCGGTCCACCCAGTGGCACAGTGGTGCGCACAGTGGACCGCCTGGAGCGGACACTAGGTCGCCCGAACGGGGAAGGTCAACACCGACGATGGCTCCGACGAACAGCGTGGTGACCGCGGTCCGCGTCCTGGAGGCGGTGGGGGAGCGTCAGCCCGTCGGGCTGTCGGACCTGGCCCGGGCGGTCGCGTTGCCCAAGAGCACCGTGCAGCGCACCCTGCGCACGCTCGCCGAGGTCGGGTGGTGCGTCACCGACGACACCGCACGCTGGCGGCTCACCTACCGTGCGTTCGCCGTCGGCAACCAGGCCCGCGACGCCGGCGGCCTGCGGGCGGTGGCGGTCCCGGTGCTGCACGAGCTGCAGCTCGCGACGGGGGAGACCGTGCACCTGGCCGCCCCGGACGGCCGCGAGCTGGTCCTGCTCGAACGGCTCGACACCGCGCACCGGCTGCGCGCGTTCCTGCCGTTGGGCCACCGCATCCCGCTGCACGCCTCGGCCACCGGCCAGGCCTACCTCGCCGCCTGCACCCCGGCGGAGGTCGACGCCTACCTCGCCGGCCCGCTGGAACCCTCCACCCGGCACACCGTCGTCGACCCCGACCTGCTGCGGGCCCGGATCGCCGAGGTGCGTGAGCGCGGGTGGTCGGTCAACCCCGAGGGGCTCTCCGACGGCATCGCCGCGGTCGGCGCCCCCGTCCTCGGTCCCGACGGCCGTCCGGTCGGGGCGCTGTCGGTGTCCGGCCCCACGGTGCGCATGTCCGAGGAGGTCTTCGACGACCACGGCCGCGCCGCCGCCGACGCCGCCCGGCGCATCTCCCGCGACCTGGGGGCCCGCCCGTAGGAACGACCCGCAGGAACGACGGAGCCCGCCCCCTCGGTGAGGGGACGGGCTCCGTGTGGTGGTGGGTGCTGTGCGCGTCAGCTCTTCAGCATGCCCCGCAGGACGTACTGCAGGATGCCGCCGTTGCGGTAGTAGTCAGCCTCACCGGGGGTGTCGATGCGGACCTTCGCGTCGAACTCGACGGTCTCGCCGGAGTCCTTCGTCGCGGTCACGTGCACCGACTTCGGGGTCTTCTCGTCGTTCAGCTCGGTGATGCCGGCGATGTCGAAGGTCTCGGTGCCGTCGAGCCCGAGGCTCGTCGCCGACTCGCCGTCCGGGAACTGCAGCGGGACGACGCCCATGCCGATCAGGTTCGAACGGTGGATCCGCTCGAAGGACTCGACGATGACGGCACGCACGCCCAGCAGCGCGGTGCCCTTGGCCGCCCAGTCACGCGAGGAGCCGGAGCCGTACTCCTTGCCGCCCAGCACGACCAGCGGGGTGCCCTGCGCGGCGTAGTTCTGCGCGGCGTCGTAGATGAACGACTGCGGCGCCCCGTCCTGGGTGAAGTCGCGGGTGTAGCCACCCGAGACGTCGTCGAGGAGCTGGTTGCGCAGCCGGATGTTCGCGAACGTGCCGCGGATCATCACCTCGTGGTTGCCGCGCCGCGAACCGAAGGAGTTGTAGTCCTTCTTCTCGATGCCGTGGGAGTCCAGGTACTCCGCGGCCGGGGTGCCCGGCTTGATCGCACCGGCCGGCGAGATGTGGTCGGTGGTGACCGAGTCGCCGAGCAGCGCGAGCACACGGGCGCCGGAGATGTCGGTGACCGGGTCCGGCTCGCCCTTCATGCCCTCGAAGTACGGGGGCTTGCGGACGTAGGTGGACTGCTGGTCCCACTCGAAGGTCCGGCCCTCGGGGGTGGGCAGCGCGCGCCAGCGGTCGTCGCCGCGGAACACGTCGGAGTAGCTCTTGGTGAACATCTCCGAGGTGATGGAGGAGTCGACGACGTCGTTGATGTCCTCGGTCGAGGGCCAGATGTCGCGCAGGAAGACGTCGTTGCCCTCGGAGTCCTGCCCCAAGGGCTGGCTCTCGAAGTCGAAGTCCATCGTCCCGGCCAGCGCGTAGGCGATGACCAGCGGCGGCGACGCCAGGTAGTTCATCTTGACGTCGGGGTTGATCCGGCCCTCGAAGTTCCGGTTGCCCGAGAGCACCGAGACGACGGTGAGGTCGTTGTCGTTGACCGCCGCCGAGATCTCCTCGGGCAGCGGGCCGGAGTTGCCGATGCAGGTGGTGCAGCCGTAGCCGACCAGGTTGTAGCCGAGCTTGTCGAGGTAGGGCCAGAGACCGGCCTTCTCGTAGTAGTCGGTGACGACCTGGCTGCCCGGGGCCATCGAGGTCTTGACCCACGGCTTGGTGGTCAGGCCCTTCTCGACGGCGTTCTTGGCCAGCAGCGCCGCGCCGAGCATGACGCTGGGGTTCGAGGTGTTGGTGCAGGAGGTGATCGAGGCGATCACCACGGCGCCGTGGTCGAGCACGAACTCACCGCGCGAGTCGGACTTCACGGTGACCGGCTTGGACGGGCGGCCCTCGCAGCCGTCCGCGGCCGACATGACGACCGGCGCGGCGTCGTCGTCGGCGAAGGAGAGCGCCGGGGCGTCGCTGGCCGGGAAGGACTCGTTCGACGACTCGTCGACGCCGGCGAGCGGGCTGGGGGCCACGTCGTCGTCGGTGTAGTCGTGCACGGTCTTGCGGAACGCCGGCTTGGCGTCGGTCAGCTCGATGCGGTCCTGCGGGCGCTTCGGGCCGGCGATCGACGGGACGACCGTCGAGAGGTCGAGCTCGAGGGTCTCGGAGAAGACCGGCTCGTGGTCCGGGTCGTGCCAGAGGCCCTGCTCCTTGGCGTAGGCCTCGACCAGCGCGATCTGCTCGGCGGAGCGGCCGGTGAGCTTCAGGTAGCGGACGG
This sequence comes from Pseudonocardia sp. McavD-2-B, assembly GCF_024124365.1. Lineage (NCBI taxonomy): Bacteria > Bacillati > Actinomycetota > Actinomycetes > Pseudonocardiales > Pseudonocardiaceae > Pseudonocardia > Pseudonocardia sp. McavD-2-B. The sequence goes on along the minus strand of NZ_JAMXSG010000102.1, from coordinate 1,408 downwards.
TCTCCTCGTCGATCGGGAAGATCGCCGCGGTCGAGCCGAACTCCGGGCTCATGTTGCCGATGGTGGCGCGGTTGGCCAGCGGCACCGCGCCGACGCCGGCGCCGTAGAACTCGACGAACTTGCCGACGACGCCCTGGCGACGCAGCATCTCGGTGATCGTGAGCACCACGTCGGTGGCGGTGACGCCGGTCGGGATCTCGCCGGTCAGCTTGAAGCCGAGCACCTGGGGGATGAGCATCGAGACCGGCTGGCCGAGCATCGCGGCCTCGGCCTCGATGCCGCCGACGCCCCAGCCCAGCACACCCAGGCCGTTGACCATGGTGGTGTGGGAGTCGGTGCCGACCAGGGTGTCCGGGTAGGCCTGACCGTTGCGGGGCATGACCACGCGCGCCAGGTTCTCGATGTTGACCTGGTGCACGATGCCGGTGCCGGGCGGGACGACCTTGAACTCGTCGAAGGCGCCCTGGCCCCAGCGCAGGAACTGGTAGCGCTCCTTGTTGCGCCCGTACTCGAACTCGATGTTCTTCTCGAACGCGTCCGCGGTGCCGAAGAAGTCGATCATGACCGAGTGGTCGATGACCAGCTCGGCGGGCGCGAGCGGGTTGACCTTGGACGGGTCGCCGCCCATCTCGGTCACGGCCTCGCGCATGGTCGCCAGGTCGACGACGCAGGGCACGCCGGTGAAGTCCTGCATGATCACCCGGGCGGGGGTGAACTGGATCTCGGTGTCCGGGTCGGCCTGCGGGTCCCAGTTCGCCAGGGCGGTGATGTGGTCCGCCGTGACGTTCGCACCGTCCTCGGTGCGGAGCAGGTTCTCGAGCAGGACCTTCAGACTGAACGGCAGGCGCTTCGAGCCCTCCACCGCGGAGAGCCGGAAGATCTCGTAACCGGTGCCCCCGACGTCGAGCTGTCCTCGGGCGCCGAAGCTGTCGGTGCTGGCCACTTGGTGGTCCTCCCGTGGTGGTGGGCGGTCGCTATGTCCGGTGCGATGAACACGCCCCGCCCCGCGGGCCGGGGGTGCTCACCTGCGTCGTGCCGGAGTCTCGCGCACCGCCGTGCCGGCAGCAGCGCGGACCCTCGTACCGCAAATAGTACGCCTGTCCTATAAGCCTGGCGAGGCGGGTGTGGCCGGGGTCGCGGCGCCGTCGCGCGGGTGGCGTCCCCCGTGCGGTGGACGGGTCCGGTGTGTCGCACGGGGTTCGGGTGACACGAGTGGCACTGTTCCCAGTCGATTCCCCGTCGATCCCGCCCGCCCATGGAAGGACCTCCCCGTGACGCGCCAGCCGTCGGCGACCCTCGTCGTGGTGGCCGTGCTCGTCGCGGTCGCGCTGGCCTCGCCCGGGGTGGGCGCGGCCGCGACCGTCGTCGTGCCCGCCGCCGCGGTGCTCCCGGCCCAGCCGCCGCCCCC
>NZ_JAMXSG010000101.1:0-17825 GCF_024124365.1 Pseudonocardia sp. McavD-2-B | reverse complement strand
GACGCAGCACTCGACGCGCGCACGCCGTCGCTCGCGCAGCGCGAGGCGTCGCGGGTGCAGGGGAAGGCCGCCCTGCGTGCGGCGCGGGCGGCGTGGCCGTCGCCGGAGCTCGACACGCTCGTCGCGGTCGACCGGCGCCCGCACCACCCGCTGCTCGTCGGCGTCGTCGTCGGCGTCGCCGGGGAGTCCCCGTCCACCGCGGCCCGCTGCGTCGGCTACCTCGCCGTCTCCGGGCCCGCGTCGGCGGCGGTCCGGCTGCTCGGGCTGGATCCGTTCGCCGTCAACGCCGCGCTCGTCGCCTTGGACGACGACCTGGCCGTCGTCGTCGACGAGGCCGCGGACCTCGCGGCGGGCGACCCCGCCGACCTCCCGGCGCCCGGCGCGCCGGTCCTCGACCTCATGGCCGAGTCCCACGTCCACCACCACCGCGAGAGGGTGCGTCTCTTTGCCTCCTGAACAGAGCCCGCCGACCGGGCAGACCGGGCACGGCCACGGTCATGTGATCAGCGTCGACCCGACGGTCACCGACCACGACCACCACGACCCGGCCCCGGCCGGTGGGCGCGCGGTGCGGATCGGCATCGGCGGGCCGGTCGGGTCGGGCAAGACCGCGCTGGTCGCGGCGCTGGCCCGCAGCCTCGGCGAGCGGGTCCGCCTGGCCGTGGTCACCAACGACATCTACACCACCGAGGACGCGGACTTCCTGCGCCGCAACGCCGTGCTGCCGCCGGAGCGGGTCGAGGCCGTGCAGACCGGCTGCTGCCCGCACACCGCGATCCGCGACGACATCACCGCCAACCTCGACGCCGTCGAGCTGCTGGAGGAGCGCTTCGGCGACCTGGACCTGGTGCTCGTGGAGTCCGGCGGGGACAACCTCACCGCGGTGTTCTCCCGCGGCCTGGTGGACCGGCAGATCTTCGTCGTCGACGTCGCGGGCGGGGACAAGGTGCCCCGCAAGGGCGGCCCCGGCGTCACCACCGCGGACCTGCTCGTGATCAACAAGACCGACCTGGCGCCGCTGGTGGGCGCCGACCTCGGGGTCATGACCGGCGACGCCGCGCGCATCCGCGGGGAGCTGCCGGTGATCGCGCAGTCGTTGGTCGAGGACCCGGGCGCCGGCGACGTCGGCGCCTGGGTGCTCGAGCAGGTCGCCGCGGTCCGGGCGAGCGTCTGAGGTGCTGGCCTGCGCGGAGCTCGTGGTCGTCGCGCGGGACGGCCGCTCGGTCGTCACCACGCTGCGGGCGCAGTCCCCGCTGGCCCTGGTCCCCCGTCGTGGCGTCACCGGTGCGAGCCGGTCCGACGCCGTCGTGCACCTGGTGGGGTCGGCCTCGACCCCGCTGGCCGGCGACGACGTCACCCTCACCGTGACCGTCGGCGCGGGGGCGCACCTGACCCTGACCGGGGTCGCCGCGGCCGTCGCCCTGCCGGGTGGCCGCAGGTCCGACCGCGCGGACCGGCCGAGCCGGACCGTGCTGCGCTGCACCGTCGGCGACGGCGGGTCGCTGACCTACCTGCCGGAGCCGACCGTGGTGACCGGGCGGGCCCACCACGAGACCGTGCTCGACGTGGTGCTCGCCCCGACCGCCGCGTTGCGCGCCCGGGACCTGCTGGTCGCCGGCCGCACCGGGGAGCGGCCGGGCCGCTGCCGCGGGACCGTCCGGGTCACCGAGTGCAGTGCCGCCGGGAACGGTGCCGCCGGGAACGGTGCCGCGCCCGGCCGGCCGCTGCTGGTGCAGACCCAGGAGATCGGCGACCCGCTGCTCGACGCCTCCCCCGCCCACCTCGCCGGGCACCGGGTCCTGGGCACCGAGGTCCTGGTCGGGCCCGCCCGCGAGCAGGTCCCCGCGACCTGCGGGGACGGCTGGAGCCTGTCCCCGCTGCCGGGACGCGGGGCGCTCGCGACGGCCGTCGCGCACGACGCCGTCACCGCCGCCCGCCGCCTCGCCGAGGCGGTCCGCGCCGCCTCCTGAGCCGTCGGGCGACCGGCACCGGTGAGGGGCCGGGTGCCGCTCCCCCCCACCGGTGGCGGTCACACCTGGGCCGGGAGCAGGTGCTCGCCCGTCCGGTCGGTGCTCAGGCACAGCGAGCACACGTAGGCGTCGTGCGCGGGGCACGCCGCCATGTCCGGTCGCTCCAGGTCCTGCCCGCACACGTGGCACGGCAGGGTGACGGCCGAGGGGTTGCCGTGCTCGTCGAGCATCGGCAGGTCGATGCCGTCGTCGGTGCGGCGCAGGTACCAGCGGCCGCGGGTGGCCAGCGCGATCACGGGGGGCAGCACCACGCCGAGCACGATCGCGACCAGCGGAGAGAACGGCGCGATCGCCTCGCCCAGCAGCCCGAAGAACGCCGCGATGGACAGCCCGCCCGCGACGACCACCGAGCCGAACCCGACCGGGTTGACCGCGTACAGCATGCCGCGGCGGAACTCCGGGAACCTCGGCGAGATGCCGAGCAGGTACTTGTTCACCACGATGTCGGTGGCGACCACGACGATCCAGGCGATGCCCATGTTCGCGTAGAACCCGAGGATCGCGTTGAGGAAGTCGAACATGTTCGCCTCCATCAGCACGAGCGCGATCACCAGGTTGACGCCGAGGAACACCAGCCGCCCGGGGTAGGTGCCGGTGACCCGGGTGAAGGAGTTGGTCCAGGCCAGCGAGCCGGAGTAGGCGTTGGTGACGTTGATCTTGATCTGGCTGATGACGACGAGCACCACGGCCAGGGTGATCGCCAGCCACGCGGGCATGAGCTCCTGGTAGATGACCAGGAACTGGTGCACCGGCTCGTTGGCCACCGTCGCGCCGTCGGCCAGGTTCGCGATCAGGTAGACGGCGAGGAACAGCCCGACGACCTGCTTCGCCGCCCCGAACAGCACCCAGCCCGGCCCGGCGAGCAGCGTCGCGGCCCACCAGCGGCGGGCGTTCTCCGGGGTCCTGGGTGGCATGAACCGCAGGTAGTCGATCTGCTCGGCGATCTGGGCGATCAGCGACAGGCACACCCCGGCGGCGAGCATGACCGAGCCGAGACTGGGGGTGCCCGCGCCGTCCTCGCCCTGGTAGGCCAGGAACGTCGACACCGAGTCCGGGTGCGCGAGCAGCAGGTAGCCGAAGGGCAGCACCATCAGGACCAGCCACAGCGGCGTCGTCCACACCTGCAGCGTGGACAGCAGCGACATCCCGTACACCACCAGCGGGAAGATGATCACCGTGGACACGGCGTAGCCCGCCCACAGCGGCAGCCCCAGGCCCAGCTCGAGCCCCTGGGCCATGATCGAGCCCTCGAGGGCGAAGAAGATGAAGGTGAAGGTCGCGAAGATGACGTTGGTCAGGATCGAGCCGTAGTAGCCGAAGCCGCTGCCGCGGGTGATCAGGTCCAGGTCCAGGTTGTAGCGGGCCGCGTAGTACGCCAGCGGCAGCCCGGTCGCGATGATCACCAAGGCGAACACGGCGATGCCCCACAGGGCGTTGACCGTGCCGTACGCGATGCCGATGTTCGCGCCGATCGCGAAGTCGGCGAGGTAGGCGATCCCGCCGAGCGCGGTCACCCCGACGACGCCGGGCGACCACCGGCGGTAGCTGCGCGGCGCGAACCGCAGCGTGTAGTCCTCCAGCGTCTCGCGCGCGGCTCCCGCCGGCGCCGCCGTGGTCCGGTCCATCTCCTGTGTCATCGAAGCTCCCACGGTGGCCGGGTCGGAGGACCACCGGTGAGGAATGGTGCGTTCCGCAACGGCGGCGCCGGTTGCCGTCGGGTGACGACTGCGTGACACCGGCCCCGGACGATCCGGGCGCCGCGTGACGGCCGGCGGACCGGCCGGGACGACTGCGTGACGATCCGGGCACGACGGGTGCGTCCCCGCGCCGGACCGGCCACCGTGGTGGACGGGGTGGCCGGGGCGGACGGCGGCCCCGTGACGACGGTGGCGACGGGCGAGGGCGGGCGGGGACGCTGGGCGGGCGGTCAGGAGGGCGGGTGTTCCCACATCGTCGTGCGGAACAGGTCCCAGAAGCCCAGCCGGCGGTAGACCGGGTGGCCGTCGTCGCTGGAGATCAGCAGCGACGGCAGCCCGGGCGCGGCCGCGCAGACGGCCGCGGTGACCGCCCCGCCGAACCCGCGGCCCCGGTGCTCCGGCAGCACCGACACCCAGTCGACCTCGACCACGCCGTGGTGCACGCCCGCCCCGGCCGTCGCGACCGGCTCGTCCCCGGCGTACCCGACGACCAGGTGCAGCAGGCCCGCGGACCGCGGGTCCGCGACGGCCGGCCGCCCCACCTCGGCGAGGCCGTAGCCGGCGACCAGGACGCGCTCGAAGTCGGCCGGGTCGGCGTCGGGCACCGTCCGGATCCGCAGGCCCGGCGGGGGCGGCGGCAGCGGTCCCGGCGGGCGGAACATCAGCGGCGGATGGCCGACCCGCACCAGCCCGTACCCGCTCAGGTCGGGCAGCGCGAACAGCGAGAGCAGCACCCACCAGCGGTGCGGCGGGAAGAACCCGGCCGCGTCGTCGAGCACCCGGCGCAGGTCGCCGGGGCCCGGCGGGGCGGTCAGGACGACCGCGTTGTCGTAGCCGAACGGGGACCCGGGGTCGGCCAGGACGGCACCGGCCACCCGTCGCGCCCGCCCGCCGGACCGGGCCGTCATGGCGGTGGTCCGGTCGGCGTAGGCGTGCACGAACCGGCGCGCGAGGCTGTCACCGACCGGGCTGTCCGGCTCCCAGCCGGTGGTGAGCGTCTCGGTGGTCATGACCGGGGATGGTCCGCCGGTCCCGCGTGCTCCGGCAGGGCCGTTCGGCCGGGTGACCCTTGACACCCTGCCGTCGCGAAACCAACACTGATGACACTTCGGAACCACGATTCCGCATCGTGAAAATTCACGGACGAGTACGGAAGCAGGACCCATGCCGGACGACCTGACCCTCGACCGACTCAACACCGCCCCACCCGACGAGCTGCGCCCGGCCCTGCGTGCCTGCGCCACCTCGCCGGGGTGGGCGGACCGGCTGCTGGCCGGTCGCCCCTACGGCAGCGTCGACGACGCCGTCGCCGCGGCGGAGAAGGCGGTCCTCGCCCTGGACAGCGCCGAGATCGACGCCGCGCTGGCGGGGCACCCCCGCATCGGCGAGCGCCCCGGCGGCGCCCATGCCGACGGCGCCGCGTTCTCCCGTTCCGAACAGTCCGGTGTGGACACCGGGGCGGACACCGCCGCCCGGCTCGCCGCCGGCAACGCCGCCTACGAGCAGCGCTTCGGCCACGTCTTCCTGATCCGGGCCGCCGGCCGCGACGCCGGGCAGATCCTCGCCGAGCTGGAGCGCAGGCTGGGCAACGACCCGGCCGCCGAGCGCGCCGAGGCCGCCGGTCAGCTGGCCGAGATCACCGCCCTGCGGATGCGGCAGGTGCTGGCATGAGCAGCTTCTCCACCCACGTCCTCGACGCCGCGGCGGGCCGCCCGGCCACCGGCGTCCCGGTCACCCTGACCGGCGCCGACGGGACCGTGCTGGCGTCGGGCACCACCGACGACGACGGCCGCTGGCGCGCCCCGGAGTCCGCCGCGCTCACCGCGGGGGTGCTGCACCGGATCACGTTCACGACGCCGAGCCCGTTCTTCCCGGAGGTGTCGATCGCGTTCCGCCCGGAGCACACCGACCGCCACCACCACGTCCCGCTGCTGCTGTCGCCCTACTCCTACTCCACCTACCTCGGGAGCTGATCATGTCCGTCTCGGTCCACCTCGGCGACAACAAGTACGGCAAGGCGGAGGTCCGCGTGGTGCGGGTCGTGCGCGACACCGCCCGGCACGAGATCACCGACCTCAACGTGACCAGCCAGCTGCGGGGCGCCGCCCTGGAGAGCAGCTACCTGACCGGCGACAACTCCAAGGTCGTCGCCACCGACACCCAGAAGAACGTGGTGTACGCCTTCGCCTCCGAGCACGGGATCACCTCGCCCGAGGAGTTCCTGCTGCTGCTCGGCGACCACTTCACCGGCGAGTTCGACTGGATCACCGGCGGGCTCTGGCAGGCCGAGCTGTACGAGTGGGAGCGGATCGTCGTCGACGGCGCCGGGCACGACCACTCGTTCGTCCGGAAGGGCCGGGCCACCCGGCTGGCGACGGTGCAGAAGACCGGCGGGGCCACCCACGTCACCGCCGGGCTGAAAGATCTCACCGTGCTGAAGTCCACCGGCAGCGAGTTCCACGGCTTCCCGCGCGACCGCTACACCACCCTGGTCGAGACCGACGACCGCATCCTCGCCACCTCGGTCACCGCGCGCTGGCGCTACCTGCCCGACGCCGTCGCCGCCGGGATCGACTTCAACGGCGCCTACGACGCGATCGGCGCGGCGATGCTGTCGGCGTTCGCCACCACCCACTCGCTCGCGCTGCAGCAGTCGCTCTACGAGATGGGCCGGGCCGCGGTCGAGGCCTGCGACGGCGTCGCCGAGATCCGGTTCGCGATGCCCAACAAGCACCACTTCCTCTCCGACCTGTCGCCGTTCGGGCTCAAGAACCCGAACGAGGTCTTCCACGCCGCGGACCGCCCCTACGGCCTGATCGAGGGCACCGTCGTCCGTGACGGCGTGACCCCGGCGCCGGAGGCGTGGACCGACGTGCCGTCGTTCGTCTGACCCGCCACTCCCACCGAGGGGATCCGCCATGAGCACGGAACAGGCCACGAGCACGGAACAGGCACTGCGCCCGGAGGACGAACGGCTCGGGATCGGGCCGACGATCGGCTACGGCGTCCAGCACATCCTCGCGATGTTCGGCGGCGTGATCGCGGTACCGATCATCATCGGCGGTGCGGCCGGGCTCACCCCCGCGCAGAGCGCCGTGCTCGTCGCCTCCGGGCTGTTCATCAGCGGGCTCGCCACCCTGCTGCAGACCCTCGGCCTGCCGTTCTTCGGGTCGCAGCTGCCACTGGTGCAGGGCACGTCGTTCGCCTCGGTGTCGACGATGATCGCGATCGTCGGCGACGACGGCACCGACGGCCTGCGCACCGTCTACGGCGCGGTGATCGTCGCAGCCGCGGCCGGGCTTCTCATCACCCCGTTCTTCGCCCGGGTGGTGCGGCTGTTCCCGCCGGTGGTGACCGGGTCGATCATCACCGTCATCGGGCTGTCGCTGATGCCGGTGGCGACCGGCTGGATCACCGGCCGGGAGACCGTCACCGTGGGCGGGGCGACGGTGCCCAACCCCGAGTTCGCCGCGCTGCCCTCGATCGCGCTGGCCGGGTTCACCTTCCTGGTGGTGGTCGTCGCCGGGAAGATCGCGGTGCTCTCGCGGCTGTCGGTGCTGCTCGGGCTGCTGGTCGGGACCGTCGTCGCGCTGGTGGCCGGGCTGAGCGACTTCTCCGGCGTCGGCGGGGCGAGCGTCGCCGCGCTGCCCGCGCCGTTCGCGTTCGGCACCCCGCTGTTCACGGTCGGGGCGACCGTCTCGATGGTCATCGTGGTCCTGGTGATCATGGTGGAGACCACCGCCGACATCCTCGCGGTCGGCGAGGTCGTCGAGACCCGGGTGGACGCCCGCCGGGTCGGCGACGGTCTGCGCGCCGACATGGCCGCCTCGGTGATCGCGCCGGTGTTCAACTCCTTCCCGGCGACGGCGTTCGCCCAGAACGTCGGGCTCGTCGCGCTGACCGGGATCCGGAGCCGGTTCGCCGTCGCCGCCGGTGGGCTGCTCCTGCTGGTGCTGGGGCTCTCGCCGATGGCGTCCGCGGTGTTCTCGGCGATCCCGCAGCCGGTGCTCGGCGGGGCGGGCATCGTGCTGTTCGGCACGGTCGCCGCCAGCGGGATCCGGACACTCGCCGCGGTCGAGTACCGCGGGACCAACAACATGGTGATCGTCGCGGCGTCGGTGGCGTTCGGCCTGGTCCCGGTGGTCTCGCCGGAGTTCTGGGCGAACTTCCCGGACTGGTTCGCGACGATCTTCCACTCCGGCATCAGCTCGGCGGCGATCGTCGCGGTGCTGCTCAACCTGTTCTTCAACGTGTTCGCCCCCGGACGGCCGTCGGCGCCGTCGGTCGTCGCGGCGGGCCCTGCCGTGCTGGTGCAGACCGGGGAGATCAGGATCCTGGCCTCGGGCGAGGTACTGGGCCCGGAGTCCTACGAGCCGGTCACGGCGAAGCCGGGCACCCAGGTCAGGGACGACTGAGCGCCGCAGCATGATCGTCGTTCCGGAAGGGCCCGGTGCCGTCCGTGGCACGGACCCCTGCCGGGACGACGATCACCGCTGCCGGTCCGGGGCCGGTCACGCTGCGGCGGCCAGGACCTCACGGACACGGCGCACGCGTGCAGCTCGGCGAAGCCGACGTGACGTTGCAGGGCGCGGTCGAGGAAGCGAGGTCCCGCCACCGGGGCGGCCTCGCGCACGGTGCACGTCGGCGTCGTCACCGCGACGCCGTGCAGCACCGTCCGGTCGGCCGGGTCCAGGACCCGCCTGCGCAGCGTCACCCCGGGGACGGGGACCCGGGGACGGAGACCCGGTGCATCGTGCGCGGGACCGTGAACCCGATCGTGCCGGGCGGCTCGTCGAGCATCCGGTGCCAGAACGCGGCTGCGGGGCCCGCTCAACGTCGCCCGCGGACCCGCCCGGAGCGCCGCCGCTCGGACCCTGCTCTCGTGTCCCGGTCGGTGCCCGGCGACCAGGTAGACCCCGGGGTGCACCATGCACCATGCCCCGGTCGACGCCCGGCGGGCGACGGTGCGCCCCGACATACCGCAGGCGATGGCCTGGGCCCGGCTGATGACGCCGGCCTGCCGGACCAGCAACGCGGCGACCCCTCCGGCCACGCCGGAGGGACCGGCGGAGGGGATGTCGTGGCCGCTGTCCGGGCTCTCGGTCATCGCCGGAGCATCCGGCCGCGGCGCCCCGGCCGGGCCCGTTCGCTCCGTTCCGGTGGCGATCGCGAACCGCATCCCCGTGGTGATCGAGGACTCGGAAGGGATCGGTGCCGGCAGTGGCACCGATCCCTTCCGGATCTCCGATCATGGTCGGGCCCGTCGGAGTCCGACGGCGTCGGCCGTGGTGTGGGCGACGCCGACAGGAGGCCCGGCCTCAGACCCCTGCGGCGTCCTGCCGGGCCAGCTCGGTCACCAGCGCGTCGGCCACGGACCGCAGCTTCGGCACGGCGGAGTCGAGGAGCGCGTCGGTCATCCGGGTCGTCGGGCCGGAGATGGACACCGCGGCGGGCAGCGGCCCGTCGAGCGCGACGGCGACGCACCGCACCCCCAGCTCCTGTTCGCCCTCGTCGACGGCGTACCCGGCGGCACGGACCTTGTCGAGCTCGGCGAAGTACTCCTCGGGCGAGGTGATCGTGTTGTCGGTGTGCCGCACGAAGTCGGTGTGCCGCAGCACCTCCCGCGCCCGCTCGACCGGCATCCGGGACAGCAGGGCCTTCCCGACGGCGGTGCAGTGCGGCGACACCCGTCGCCCGACCTCGGTGAACATCCGCATCGAGTGCCGGCCGGGCTCCTGGGCGACGTAGACGACCTGGTTCCCCTCCAGCAGCGCCAGGTTGGCGCTCTCCCCCAGGTCGTCGACCAGGCCGGCGAGCCGCGGGCGCGCCCACATGCCCACCAGGCGTCCGGCGGTGTCGCCGAGGCGCACCAGGCGGGGCCCGAGGGCGTACTCCCGCGAGGACTGCTGGCGGACGTAGCCGCGCCCGGCCAGGGTCCGGACGAGCCGGTGGATGGTGGGCAGCGGGAGCCCGGAGGTGGCCGCGAGGTGGGACAGGCTGACCGTGCCGCCCGCGTCGGCCATCGCCTCCAGCAGGTCCACGGCCCGCTCCACGGACTGCACGGTCCCCGAGCGGGCCGGTGCCGCCGCGGCGACGTCCGCGGCGGCGCCGACGCGACTGTCGGGATCGTTCTTCCGCATGACGGAAGTCTAGCCCTGCTCGGGCGGTGCGGCCGGGACCTCGGTGCCGTCCGGGGCGCCGGGTGCACCCGTCACCCGCTCCACCGAGCCGCGGCGCAGCAGCCTGCCGTGCGGCTCACCGGACACGTCGACGTCGCGGCCGCCCAGGACGGTGCGCCGGACCACGCCGGACAACGACCGGCCGGCATAGGCGCTCACCTTGTTCTTGTGGTGCAACCGGTCCGGGTCCACGACGAAGGCGGCGTCGGGGGCGAAGACGGCGAGGTCGGCGTCGTAGCCGAGCGCGATCCGGCCCTTGGAACGCAGCCCGACCAGGTCGGCGGGCTTCGACGCCATCCACTGCACCACCTGCGCGAGCCCGATGCCGCGCCGGCGGGCCTCGCTCCACACCAGCGACAGCCCCAGCTGCAGCGACGACACCCCGCCCCAGGCGAGCCCGAAGTCCCCGGAGTCGAGCAGCTTCAGCTCGGCGGTGCTGGGCGAGTGGTCGGACACGATGCAGTCGATCGTCCCGTCGAGCAGGCCCTCCCAGAGCAGCTCCCGGTTCGACGCCTCGCGGATCGGCGGGCAGCACTTGTGCGTGGTGGCGCCGTCGGGGATCTCCTCGGCGAACAGCGTGAGGTAGTGCGGGCAGGTCTCGGCGGTGATCCGGACGCCGTCGCGCCGCGCGGTCGCGATCATCGGGAGCGCGTCGGAGGAGGACACGTGCAGCACGTGCGCGCGCGCCCCGGTCCAGCGGGCCCGCTCGATGACCTCGGCGATCGCCAGGTTCTCCGCGCCGCGCGGACGCGAGCGCAGGAAGGTGTCGTACTTCGCGCCGTGCGGGGTGGGCGCCTTCTCGATGGCCCGGGAGTCCTCGGCGTGCACGATCATGACGGCGTCGAAGGTGGCGAGCTCGGCCATGTCGCGTTCCATCTCGTCGGCGTCGAGCGGCGGGAACTCGTCGACGCCGGAGTGCAGCAGGAAGCACTTGAACCCGAAGACGCCCTCGTCGTGCAGGCCGCGCAGGTCGCCGAGGTTGCCCGGCACCGCGCCGCCCCAGAAGCCGACGTCGACGAACGCCTGGTGCTCGGCGACCTTGCGCTTCACCTCCAGCGCCGCGACGTCGACGGTCGGCGGGATCGAGTTCAGCGGCATGTCGACGATCGTGGTGACCCCGCCCGCCGCGGCGGCCCGGGTCGCCGAGGCGAAGCCCTCCCACTCGGTGCGGCCGGGCTCGTTGACGTGCACGTGGGTGTCGACGAGGCCGGGCAGCAGCACCTCGTCGTCGGCGAGGTCGATCACCCGGGCCCCGTCGAGGGCGTTGCCGAGCGGCTCGATGGCGACGATCCGCCCGCCGGTCACACCGATCTCGCGGGGCTGCTCGCCGGCGGTGGTCATGATCCGCTGCCCGCGGACCACGAGGTCGTAGCTGGTCATGACATCTCCAGGGGGAATCCGGTGATCTTCTTGGTACGGGGTGCCGCGTAGGTGCGGCTCGTCGAGGTGGTCAGGCCGAGCCGGACCAGCGACTCGGCGACGGTGACCGCGGCCTGCACCCCGTCGACGACGGGCACCCCGGTCTCCGCCCGCACCTTCGCGTCCAGCCCGGCCATGCCGCCGCAGCCGAGGCAGATCACCTCGGCATGGTCCTGCTCGACCGCGACCCGGGCCTGCTCGACGATCGCGGCGACCGCGCGATCCGGGTCCTGCTCGAGCTCCAGCACCGCGAGCCCGGAGGCGCGCACCGAGGCGCAGCGCCGGTCCAGCCCGGCGAGCAGCAGCCGGTCGGAGATGAGCGGCACGGTGCGATCCAGGGTGGTCACCACCGAGTAGCGGTGGCCGAGGTACATCGCGGTGGTCGCGGCGGCCTCGGTGATGTCGACGACGGGCACGTCGAGCATCTCCTGCAGGCCCTCGCGGCCGTGCTCGCCGTAGCCGGCCTGGATCACCGCGTCGAACCGCTCGCCGGAGGCGGCGTAACGCGCGACGGCGTCGGCGACCCCGACCGCGGCCAGGTAGCTCTCCAGGTTGCCCTCGACCGATTCGGCGCCGAACCGGGGCGTCAGACCGACGATCTCGGTGCCCGGTGCCGCGACGGCGCGGGCGGAGGCGGCGATGGCCTCGGTCACCGACCCGGTGGTGTTGACGTTGACGACGACGACGCGCATCAGTGCCCCCCGGCCGGTGCGACGGCCAGCGGCTCCCCGGAGACCGCGCGGTAGGTCCGTCCGCGCGGGGCGACGAGCACGGTCAGCAGCGCCGCGACCCCGGCGCCGAGGAACCAGCTGAACGGCGCGACCGGTTCCAGCGCGGGGACGAACCCGACGGCGACGGCGACCACCGCGGACGGCACGAACACCGCGACCGCGCGCCGGTTGACCCCGCCCCGGTAGTGGTAGGCGCCGGTGCTCGCCTCGGTGTAGAGCGCGGGGACGTCGATCCGGCCGCGCCGGACCAGCCAGTAGTCGGCCATCACGATCCCGAACAGCGGGCCGAGCAGCGCGCCGAGCACACCCAGGAAGTAGGTGATCACCACCGGGGAGTCGTACAGGTTCCAGGGCAGGATGATCAGCCCGATCAGCGCGCTCACCACCCCGGCCCGGCGGAAGTCGAGCACCCGCGGGAACAGGTTGGACAGGGCGTAGCAGGGGGCCACGAAGTTCGCCATCAGGTTGACCGCGATCGTCAGGATCAGCAGCGCCGCGGAGGCGACCAGCAGCAGCGGGGTGTTGGGGATGGTGTTGACGACGTCGGCCGGGCTGGAGATCACCTGGCCGCCGATCCGCAGCTGGCCGCCCGCCAGCACCACGACGACGACACCGAAGAACAGCGTGTTCGGCAGGATCCCCCAGAAGCTGCCACGCCGGACCGCGCCGGTGGACACCGCGCCGCGGGTGAAGTCGCAGAAGTTGAGGACGAAGGTGCCGTAGATCGCCGTCCACAGCGACGCCCCGGCGAGGATCTGCACCCACATCGCCCCGCCGGTCAGCGGCTCGGGCACCGACAGCGCGATGTCGCCACCGGTCTGCCACAGCACCCAGCCCGCGAGCACCGCGAGGGTCACCAGCACGATCGGGCCGGCGACGGCCTCGTAGCGGCGGATGCCGTCCATGCCGCGCAGCAGGATCGCCACCTGCACGACCCACAGGACGACGAAGCAGATCCAGCCCAGCACCGACAGCCCCAGGAACGACACCTGCTCCAGCGCACCGGCCGACGGCGCCACGGCCAGGACCATCACGACGAGCACCCGGGTGGCGAGGTAGGTCTGGATGCCGAACCAGGCGATCGCGACCGCGCCCCGCACCAGGGCCGGGAGCTGGGCACCGCGCACGCCGAAGGAGATCCGGCTCATCACCGGGAACGGCAGGCCCGTCCGGTAGCCCATGTACCCGGCGACGGTGAGCAGCACGAACAGCACCAGCGCACCGATGCCGAGCGAGACCAGGATCTGCCAGGCGCCGAGGCCGAGCGCGAACAGGCCGAGCGCGAAGCCGTAGTTGCCCAGGCTGTGCACGTCGACGGCCCACAGGGTGAAGATGTTGTAGGCCTTCCACGACCGTCCCTCGACGGTGGTCGGCGCGAGGTCGCGGTTGTAGAGCCGGGGGCTCGGTGCGTCGGCGCCGTCCTGCGTGACGGGCACGGCGGCCACCCGCTCACCGGTCGGGGCTGCTGCGGGTCGGTCGCTCGTTCCGGGTCCCGTCATCGGGGCCACCTCGGTTCCCACGTCGTGGCGCGTCCAACGTAACGCGCTGATTTCCGCGATGTGAAACGAATCTCTTACGTAGCGGAATCAAGCTATGGCGCCGGTCACGCAAGCGTCAAGGGGTCGCCGGCGACGACGATGCTTGACAGCCCCCTGACGCCGTGGTCCGATTCACACCGCACAACGGAATCACTTTTCCGCATTGCGGAATGATTGGAGGCTCCGGTGACTGCCCTCTTCTGTTCCGGTGACGCGATGCGCGGCGGCCGGCTCCACCACAACGTGTCCGCCCACCCGTTCCTGGGCGGGGTCCGGACCGCTCCGCACTACCGCATGTACTCGGTACGCGACCAGTTCCCGGCCCTGCTGGAGGACCCCTCCGGCGGCGTGCCGCTGGCCGGGGAGATCTACGACGTCCCGCTCTCGGCGATCCGCACCGACTTCCTGCCCGACGAGCCGCCGGAGCTCGAGCTCACCGTCATCGAGCTCGACGACGGCCGCGACGTCCTCGCCGTCGGGTTGCGGCCCGGTGTGCTGGAGCGCCAGCGCGACGAGCTCACCGACATCACCACCCACGGCGGGTGGCGGGCCTACCGGGGACTGCCCGAGCCCGCCTGAGGACCGAGGAGGCCCCTGAAGTGCGCTACACCGTCAACTGCTCCATCGTGTTCCCCGACCTGCCGCTGCTCGACCGGCCCGCGGCCGCCGCGGCGGCCGGCTTCGACGCCGTCGAGTTCTGGTGGCCGTTCGCGGACTCCGTGCCCGGCGACCACGAGGTCGACGCCTTCGTCACCGCCGTCGCCGACGCCGGCGTCACCCTCACCGGGCTCAACTTCACCGCGGGCGACATGCCCGCGGGCGAGCGCGGCATCCTGTCCGACCCGGACCGCGCGAGCGAGTTCGCCGACAACGTCGCTGTCGCCGTCGGCATCGGCGAGCGGCTCGGCACGCTCGGCTTCAACGCCCTCCACGGCAACCGGCGCGACGACCTGGACCCGCGCGTCCAGGACGAGACCGCCGTCCGCAGCCTCGCACTGGCCGCCGACGCGGCCGCCCGCATCGGCGCGGTCGCGCTGCTCGAACCGGTCAGCGGCGTCGACGCCTACCCCCTGAAGACCGCCGACGACGCCGTCGCCGTGCTCGACCGGGTCGGGTCGCCGCATCTGCGGCTGCTGCTCGACGTCTACCACCTCGCCGTGAACGGCGACGACCCCGCGGCCGCGATCGACCGCCACGCCGACCGGATCGGCCACGTCCAGATCGCCGACGCCCCCGGCCGCGGCGAACCCGGCACCGGGGACCTGCCGATCGCCGACCTGCTCGCCCGGGTCGCCGCCGCCGGCTACGACGGCCCGGTCAGCCTCGAGTACAAGCCCGTCACCGCCGACCCGTTCGGCTGGCTGACCAGCGAAGGAGCCCCCGCATGAGCGCCATCGCCTTCGTCGGCCTCGGGATCATGGGCGGCCCGATGGCCCGCCACCTCGTGAAGGCCGGGCACGACGTCGTCGGCCACAACCGGAGCCCGGGGAAGGCCGAGGCCCTCGCCGCCGACGGCGGCCGGGCCGCCGGGACGGTCACCGAGGCGGTGACCGGCGCCGACGTGGTCGCGCTGATGCTGCCCGACTCCCCCGACGTCGTCGACGTCTGCACCCGCGACGGCGGCGTGTTCGACACCGCGGAGCCGGGCACCCTGGTGGTCGACTTCTCCACGATCCGCCCCGACGTCGCCCGTGACCTCGCCGCCCGTGCGGCCGAGCGCGGCCTGCGCATGCTCGACGCCCCGGTCTCCGGCGGCCAGGCGGGCGCCGAGAACGCCGCCCTGTCGATCATGGTCGGCGGGGAGGAGGCCGATGTGGCCGCCGCCCGCCCGCTGCTCGACGTCGTCGGGAGCACCGTCGTGCACGTCGGCCCGTCCGGGGCCGGGCAGACCGTGAAGGCCGCGAACCAGCTGATCGTCGCCGGGAACATCGCCCTGCTCGCCGAGGCGATCGAGTTCCTGCGCGCGCACGGCGCCGACCTCGACGCCGCCGCCCGTGTGCTCGGCGGCGGGCTCGCCGGCTCGAAGGTCCTCGACCAGAAGGCACCGAAGATGCTGTCCGGGGACTACTCCCCCGGCTTCCGGATCGACCTGCACCACAAGGACATGGGCATCGTCGCCGACTCCGCCCGCGAGGCCGGGGTCATCGCCCCGGTGGCCGCGCTCGTCGCCCAGCTCGTCGCCGCCACCCGGGCCGCCGGAGACGGCGGCCTCGACCACTCCGCCCTGCACCGCACCGTCCGCCGCCTGAACGGGGAGTCGTCATGACCCGGATGACCGCGGCCGAGGCCGCCGTCCGCATCCTGGAGGCCGAGGGCGCCACGCAGGCGTTCGGCGTGCCGGGTGCGGCGATCAACCCCTTCTACGCCGCGATGCGCGCCCGCGGCACGATCGGCCACGTCCTGGCCCGCCACGTCGAGGGCGCCTCGCACATGGCCGAGGGCTTCACCCGCGCGCGCCCGGGGAACATCGGCGTCTGCATCGGCACCTCCGGCCCGGCGGGCACCGACATGGTGACCGGGCTGTACTCGGCGTCGGCGGACTCGATCCCGATCCTGGCGATCACCGGGCAGGCGCCGGTCGCGCGGCTGCACAAGGAGGACTTCCAGGCCGTCGACATCGCGGCCATCGCGGCACCGGTCACCAAGATGGCGATGACCGTGCGCGAGGCCGCGCAGGTGCCGGGCGCGTTCGCCCAGGCGTTCCACCTCATGCGGTCCGGCCGGCCCGGTCCCGTGCTGATCGACCTGCCGATCGACGTGCAGCAGACCGTCATCGACTTCGACCCCGACACCTACGCCCCGCTGCCGGTGCACCGCCCCGCGATGACCGGCCCGCAGGCGTCGCGGGTGCTGGACCTGCTCGCCGAGGGCGAACGGCCGCTGATCGTCGCGGGCGGCGGCATCGTCAACGCCGATGCCTCCACCGAGCTCGTCGAGCTGGCCGAGATCCTCGGCGTCCCCGTCGTGCCGACCCTGATGGGCTGGGGCACGATCCCGGACGACCACCCGCTCGCCGCGGGGATGGTCGGGCTGCAGACCGCGCACCGCTACGGCAACGCCACCTTCCTGGCCTCCGACGTCGTCGTCGGGATCGGGAACCGCTGGGCCAACCGGCACACCGGTGGGCTGGACACCTACCGGCGCGGGCGCCGGTTCGTGCACATCGACATCGAGCCCACCCAGATCGGGCGGGTGTTCGCCCCCGACTACGGCGTGGTCTCCGACGCCGGGGCCGCGCTGCGCGTCCTGCTGGCCGAGGCCCGCCGCCGCCGCGACGCCGGGACGCTGCCGGACCGCAGCGCGTGGGCGGAGTCGTGCCGCGAGCGGAAGGCGACGCTGCTGCGGCGCACCGACTTCGGCTGCGTCCCCATCAAGCCGCAGCGGGTGTACCAGGAGATGAACCGGGTCTTCGGCCCGGAGACCCGCTACGTGACGACGATCGGGCTGTCCCAGATCGCGGCCGGCCAGTTCCTGCACGTCTACCGGCCCCGGCACTGGGTCAACTGCGGTCAGGCCGGACCGCTCGGCTGGACCATCCCGGCCGCGCTGGGCGCCGTCGTCGCCGACCCGTCGACCCCGGTCGTCGCGCTCTCGGGCGACTACGACTTCCAGTTCATGCTGGAGGAGCTCGCGGTCGGCGCCCAGTTCGGACTGCCCTATGTGCACGTCGTGGTCAACAACTCCTACCTGGGCCTGATCCGGCAGGCGCAGCGCGCGTTCGACATGGACTTCCAGGTCTCCCTGGCCTTCGACAACATGCACGCCGACGAGGAGCTGACCGGGCTGCCCAAGGGCTACGGCGTCGACCACGTCCGCGTCGCGGAGGGGCTGGGCTGCGTGGGGCTGCGGGTCACCGAGCCCGACGAGATCGCCACGACCCTGCGCCGGGCGTCGCAGCTGGCCTCGGAGCACAAGGTGCCGGTCGTGGTCGAGGTGGTGCTGGAGCGGGTCACGAACATCGCGATGGGCACCGAGATCGACGCCGTCACCGAGTTCGAGGACCTCGCCGAGACCCCCGCCGACGCCCCGACCGCGCTGGCCCACCGCCGGTGAGCGCGATCCTGCTGGCCCCGGACAAGTTCAAGGGCTCGCTGGACGCCGCCGCCGTCGCCGACGCGCTCGCGGCCGGGATCGCCGACGTCGACCCGGGCCGTCCGGTGCGCCGCTGCCCGGTCGCCGACGGCGGCGAGGGCACCGTCGCCGCGGCTCTCGCCGCCGGGTGGGAGCCGGT
>NZ_JAMXSG010000100.1:0-17887 GCF_024124365.1 Pseudonocardia sp. McavD-2-B | reverse complement strand
GACCGCCGAGGACCTGCCGACGGCGTCGTTCGCCGGGCAGCAGGACTCGTATCTGAACGTGGTGGGCGCCGACGCCGTGCTCGACCGGGTGCGGGACTGCTGGGCGTCGCTGTTCACCGACCGCGCCGTGGCCTACCGCCGGCGGCGCGGCCTCGACCACCGCGCCGTCGCGATGGCGGTGGTGATCCAGGAGATGGTCGTCCCGGATGTGTCCGGGGTGCTGTTCACCGCCGACCCGGTGACCTCCGACCGGACCGTGACCGTCGTCGAGGCGGTGCCCGGGCTGGGCGAGGCGCTGGTGTCCGGCCTGGTCGCCGCGGACGCGTGGACGGTCCGCGCCGACACCGTCGTCGACACGCGGATCGCACCGCGGACGGTCGCGGTGCAGCCGGCGCCGGGCGGCGGCACCCGCACCGAGCGGCTCGACCCGGACGGCCCGCCCCTGCTCACCGAGGACCGGGTACTGGAGCTGGTCCGGCTCGGCCGGACGGTCGAGGCCGGGCTGGGGAGCCCGCAGGACATCGAGTGGTGCCTGTCCGGCGGCCGGTTCCAGGTCGTCCAGAGCCGCCCGATCACCACGCTGTTCCCGGTCCCCGACACCGGCGACGACCGCCTCCACGTCTACCTGTCGGTCGGCTACCAGCAGATGATGACCGACGCGATGCGCCCGCTCGGGCTGTCGTTCTGGCAGATGACGACGCCGCGCCCGATGGCCGAGGCCGGCGGGCGGCTGTTCGTCGACGTCACCGCCGCGCTGGGCACCCCCTCCGGTCGCGACGGCCTGCTCGCGGTGATGGGCCGGTCGGACCCGCTGATGACCGACGCGTTGCGCACCGTGCTCGACCGCGGCGCGGTCCCGCTCGGCGAGGACCCGGCGACGCCCGCCCCGGTGCACGGCGCGCCGACCACCGAGCCGCTGGACCCGGACCCCGCGCTGGTCGCCGAGCTGGTCGCCGAGGGACGGGCGTCGGTGGCCGACGCGGCGCGCAGGATCCACGGCCGCGTCGGGCCGGAGCTGTTCGTCGCGATCCGCGAGGACATCCCCGAGCTGCGGGCGCGGCTGAGCGACCCGCGCAGCACCCGGGTGTTCATGACGGCGATGGACGCGGCGTACTGGATCGACGAGCACGTCGGCGAGTGGCTGGGGGAGCGGCCGTCGGACGTGCTGACCCGGTCGGTGCCCGACAACGTGACCTCGCAGATGGGGCTCGCGCTGCTCGACGTCGCCGACGCTGTCCGCCCGCACCCGGCGGCGGTGGCGCTGCTGCGCGGGGCCGGGGACGACGTGCTCGACGCGCTGGGGTCGGTCGAGGGCGGCACGGTGGCCCGCGACGCGATCGTCGCCTGGCTCGACGCCTACGGGGCCCGCTGCGTCGGTGAGATCGACATCAGCAGGCCGCGGTGGCACGAGCGCCCGGCCGCGCTCGTGCCGCTGATCCTCGGCCACGTCGACGGCGAGGAGCCCGGCGCCGGGCACCGCCGGTTCGCCCACGGCCGTCGGGAGGCCGAGGCGACCCGCGACGACCTGCTGGCCCGGCTGCGCGCCGGGGTCGACGGGGAGGCCCGCGCCGCGGAGACGGCGCTGATGATCGAGCGGTTGCGGACCTTCATCGGCTACCGCGAGTTCCCCAAGTTCGGCATGGTCTCGCGCTACGCGGTCTACCGGGCCGCGCTGCTCGCCGAGGCCGACCGGCTCGTCGCCGCACGCGTGCTCGACGACCGCACCGACGCCTACTACCTGCGGTTCGACGAGCTGGAGCAGGTCTCGCGCACCGGGCACGCCGACCTCGCGCTGGTGTGTGCCCGGCGGGCGGAGTTCGCCGCGTACGAGGCGCTGACCCCGCCGCGGGTGCTGACCTCGGACGGTGAGTGCCTGCAGGGCTCCTACCACCGCGACGACGTGCCGCCCGGAGCCCTCGCCGGGCTCGCGGTGTCGGCAGGGACGGTCGAGGGCCGCGCCCGCGTCGTCGCCGACCTGTCCGGCGCCGCACTCGAACCCGGGGACGTGCTGGTCACCGCCTACACCGACCCCAGCTGGACGCCGGCGTTCGTCACGATCGCGGGGCTGGTCACCGAGGTCGGTGGGCGGATGACCCACGGCGCCGTCGTCGCCCGCGAGTACGGCCTGCCCGCCGTGGTCGGGGTGGAGGGCGCGACCCGGCTGATCCGGGACGGCCAGCGGGTCCGGGTGGACGGCGGGAGCGGGCTGGTCGAGATCCTCGACCGGGACGTGTCGAGAACCGGGGACCGGCTCCGTCCCCGGGACACGCACACCACGGACGGGAGGACACCATGACGGTCCTGCGGATGGACAACCTCGGCGTCGTCGTCGACGACCTCGATGCGGCGGTCGCGTTCTTCGCGGCCCTCGGGCTGGCGGTGGAGGGCCGGGCGACGGTGTCCGGCCCGGACGTCGACCGGCTCGTCGGGCTCGACGGCGTGCGGTGCGACATGGCCGTCGTGCGGACGCCCGACGGCTACGGCCGGCTGGAGCTGATGCGGTTCGGGTCGCCGTCGTCGCCGGTGGGTGATCCGGGCGCCGCGGTGAACGTGCTCGGCATCCGGCGGGTCATGTTCGCCGTCACCGACCTGGCGGAGACCGTGGAGCGGCTGCGTGGCCACGGTGCCGAGCCGGTCGGCGACGTCGTGACGTTCGGCGCGCACACCCTGGCCTACCTGCGCGGGCCGGGCGGGATCCTCGTCGCGCTGGCCCAGGAGGGCGGCTGACCGCGGGCCTCCTCAGCCCTGGGGGTCCGGGCCCGGCGCACCGGGGCACCGCTCGACGGGGAGGGCCTCGCCACGGTCCGCGACGCCGCTGACCGGTGCCGATCGGCGCCATCACGGTGGTCGCCAACCGGTCGCACCGACGGCGACCCCTCAGCCGTGGTGTCCGGCACCGGTCGCACCCCGGCCGAGGTGGGCGTGTTCCCCCTGCAGGCTGAACAGCGCGAGTGTCTCGGCGGGCCGGTGGTCGGCGCTGCCGATCCAGTGCGGTGTGCCGGTGTCGAACTCGACCACCTCGCCGGGGCCGAGGAGGTGCTCGGTGTCGTCGAGGACCAGCCGCACCCGGCCGTCGAGGACGTAGAACCACTCGTAGCCCTCGTGGGTCTGCAGGGCGGTCGTCGGCGACGCGGCGGCCGGCGGGTAGACCACCTTGAAGGCCTGGACCCCGCCGCCGCGACGGGTCAGCGGGACGAACACCAGCCCGCGGTGGCGCACCGGGCGCAGGTGAATGCGGGGGTCACCGGTCGGCGGTGCCTGCACGAGATCGTCGAGCGGGACCCCGTGCGCCCGGGCCAGCGGCAGCAGCTGCTCCAGCGTCGGCCGCAGCTTCCCGGTCTCCAGCCGGGACAGGGTGCTCGCGGTCAGGGCGGTCTCCGCCGCGAGCTGGTCGAGGGTGGCGCCGCGGCGACGGCGCAGGTCCCGCAACCTCGGGCCCACCCCGGCGAGCACGTCGTGTCCGGTGTCGTCCACCCCGTCAGATTGCCGATCGGCAAGATTTCTTGCAACCTGGGACGGCAGGTGCCGATGCTACGGAGGTCCCGACGTCGGAGACGCCGATGACGCCCGCAGACCGACACCTCCCGGAGGAACCACCGATGGATCCCATGCCGACCGCGTCCGACCCCGAGACGTTCTGGGACGAGCTGTACCGCCGCCGCGGTGGGGGAGAGGTCCGCGCCAACCCCCTGCTCGCCGAGGTCGCCGGCCCGCTGACACCGGGCACGGCCCTGGACCTCGGATGCGGTGCCGGGGGCGACACGATCTGGCTGGCCCGGCGGGGCTGGCACGTCACGGCGGTGGACATCTCCGCCGCCGCCGTGGACGGGCTCGCGCGTCGCGGCCGCGCCGAGGGGCTCGCGCCGCAGGTCCGCGCCGAGCGCCACGACCTCGCGACGACGTTCCCGGACGGGGCGTTCGACCTGGTCTCCGCCCAGTACCTGCACACCCCGTTCACGCTGGACCGCGACGCGGTGCTGCGGACCGCCGCGCGCGCACTGCGACCGGGCGGGCTGCTGCTGGTCGTCGACCACGGGTCCGTCGCCCCGTGGTCGTGGAACCAGGACCCGGACGCCCGCCACCCCACCGCCGCCGAGATCGCCGCCGGGCTCGGCCTCGATCCCGACGAATGGGCCGTCGAGCGCGCCGACGAGCCCCGGCGCCTCGCGACCGGCCCCGACGGCCGCACCGCCACGGTCGTCGACACCGTCCTGGTCCTGCGCCGCGCCGGCGCCGCCGCCACCCACCGGAGCTGACGTGCCCCGCCGCGACACCGCCCTCCCGTCCGACGCCGCGGACGAGAAGAGCGTCCTGACCGGGTTCCTGGGCCACCTCCGCGGCGCGGTCGCGGCCAAGGCCCTCGGCGTCCCGGACGCCGCCGCCCGTGAGCCCGGCGTCCCCTCGGGGACCAGCCTGCTCGGCCTGGTCGCGCACCTGACGCACGTCGAGCGTCACTACTTCCTCGGTGAGGCCGTCCGGGACTGGCCCGCGACCTTCCGGCCGCGGGCGGAGGACACCGCCGAGGACGTCGTGGCGGCCTACCGGGAGGCCACCGTCCGGGCCGACGCCGTCGTCGACACCTGGTCCGGCCTGGACCGGGCGGCGCCGGTGCCCGCGGGACGGAGGTCGGCCCCGTCGCGGCGGTGGCTGCTGGTGCACATGATCGAGGAGACCGGGCGCCACGCCGGGCACGCCGACATCCTCCGCGAACGCATCGACGGGCGCACCGGGCGCTGAGGAGCGAGCCATCGCCGACCTGTCGGCAGAATGACCCACCATGGCGGACGCTCCCACGGTCGCGATGCTGCGACACGTGTCCGGGCCGGTGCCAGTTCGGCAGTCCGCACGAGCTCACCGAGATCAAGAGCCGGCGGCGGTACGAGAAGGAGCTGGCGCGGGTGCCCGACTGGCGCATCACCTGCTTCTTCACCGGGAAGGGGCTGCGGCGGCGGGGAGTCGCCGACATCGCGCTCGGCGGTGCGCTGGCCGAGATCGCCCGTCTGGGCGGCGGGGTCGTGGAGGGGTATCCGGAGGAGACCGACGACCGCGCGGTCCCGGGTTCGTACCTGCACACCGGACCGATGGCTGTGTTCGAGCGGCGAGGGTTCACCCGCACCCGACCGATCTCCCCGCACCGCTGGGTGGTGACGCGCACCGTGGACGGGACGTCGCCGGCGCGCCCGCAAGGAGTCGCCCACAGCCGATGACGGCCGGACACGACGAACGCGGCCCCTCACCCTGTTCCAGCAGGTGAGGGGCCGCGTTCTGTCGAGCTGTGACGTGCCCCCGGCAGGATTCGAACTCCCCGCTTTCCGTCGCTCGCCCCGGTACCCGGGCTGTTACCGGTGCTCGTGCAGTTCGGAGGGCTCGCAGTGACGTAGTGACAGGAAGTACGTGGGTGACCCGACATCGCTCTTCCCGGCCGAGGACGTAGTCGCGGCCTGAATCCGCCGGTCCGGCCGGGTCCGACGAGCACGACCGGTGGACGGCCGTGTCGTGCGAGCCGGACCAGCTCGGCCTCGAGGTGTGGGCTCCAGCTGAGCAACGTGCCGGCCGCGGGGCGCTCCCCGGCGAGTCCACTGTTGACATCACGTCCGGTGTGAGCCGAGCATGCCCCCACCCCGGGAGCCCGAGAGGGACCAGCCGCCGGAGGTAGGACAGAGCTGACGGGGAATCGAGGACATGGGGACGTCACGCCTGCGAGATCATCCTGACTTCGCCTACACGATCGGCGACTTCGATGCGCTCTACCGGTTCGGCTCGGCCGGGGGGAGCCGGCCGATCCGCACGCACATGCGGCAGGTGCGTGAGGCGATCGCCGACGTGTTCGAGGACAATCCGGAGGTCGTCGGGCGCGAACCCACCCGACTTCCGGTGGTCGACCATCTCGGTCGCGCACTGGACCTGGGCTCGCGTGGCGACCTGGGCGTACTCAGCGACTCGCTGCGAAGGATTTCCGACCGGCTGACGTGGGAGCACGGGTACGAGAAGGTTCCGCGGGGGCTGGTGAAGAAGTACGGCTACTGCGAGATCGTCGGCCCGAAGGGGCCGGTGGTGTCCGACCGCATCATTCTGGGACTGGTTCTCTTCGCCCCGGAGACCGTCTATCCCCAGCATCACCACCGGGGGATCCAGGAGTCCTACGTCGCGATCGCCGGAGAATGGTCGGAGAACGACGGTGCAGTACACGCTCCGGGCTCGCTGATTCTCAACGAGGCCGGGCACGAACATCGCATCACGACCGGACGGCAGTCCCCGTGTCTGCTGGCCTACTCCTGGATCGGTTCGCCCGAACGGCTACTGACGCCGGCAATGCGTTTCTCGTCACCGCGCCGCCGCGTTCGATAGGCGATCCCGAGGAGGGGCCCGGGGCTGATGGCGTAGGTCCGGGCGTGTCGGACTCCCACGAGGGGCTGGTGTCCGACGCTCGACGGAGGATCGGCCGGCGACCGGCACTCGGTGGCGGTGTTGCTGAAGGTCCACGTACCGACGATCGACGGCCGGCAGGACGCCACGCGTCGGCGCATCGACGCTGCGTCGGGCAGATCGGCGGGCTGAGCCGACTTCGGGGCGCGGTCGGGAGAACACCCGCAACGGGCCATCCACGGCTGGTGGCGGCCGGACACGACGAACGCGGCCCCTCACCCTGTTCCAGCAGGTGAGGGGCCGCGTCCTGTCGAGCTGTGACGTGCCCCCGGCAGGATTCGAACCTGCGCTCCCGCCTCCGGAGGGCGGTGCTCTATCCCCTGAGCTACGGGGGCCGTGCGATGGGAGAACAGTAGCGCACCGTGCGCGACCCCCCGACACGGGGGCCCGTGTGTGATCAGCTCAGCGGCAGCGGGGCCGCGCCCCGCTCGGCGAGCAGCCCGCGCATCAGGTCCGCCTCGGAGTTCTGCGAGAAGAGCATCTGCCCGGCGAGGTTGCGGACCTCGGCGGTGTCGGCGTGGTCGCGGGCGTACTCCAGCATCGACACGCCTCCCTGGTGGTGGCGCAGCATGAGCTGGAGGAACTCGACGTCCAGCGCGGCGCCGGGCGGGGTGGCCCGCAGCCGGGCGAGGTCGGCGGTGCTCGCCATGCCCGGCATCGTCGCGACGCCGCCGGAGGTCCCCGACATGCCGGACATGCCGGCGTGCGCGGAGTCGTCCATCCAGGCCATGTGGCCGCCGCCGGGCAGGCTCGGCGCGTCCCACAGGCCGAGCCAGCCCTGCATCCGGCCGACCTGCTGGTTCTGGGTGGTCTCGATGTCGAATGCCAGCTGCCGCACCCGCGGGTCGGTGGCGCGGTCGCGCTCCCAGGACGCCATCTCGACGGCCTGACGGTGGTGCACGGTCATGTCCTGGGCGAACCCGACGTCGACCGAGCCCGGCTCGGGCACGAACGGGCCGAACGCGCCGCGTACCGCGAACCCGGCGACGAGCACCGCTACCAGCGCGATCACGCCGAGCGTGATCGTGATCGGGTTCCGCCAGAGCGGGGTCTCCTCGGCCGGGGTCGTCATCGCGACGTCACTGCCCGGGAGCCGGTGCGGGCGCCGGGGCCTGCTGCCCGGGTGCGGGCTGCCCGGGGACGGCCGGGTCGGGCGCGGGGGCGCCGCCGGGGGTCGCGCCCTGGTTCTCGGGCAGGATCGTCTGCCCGTCGACGGCGGACTGCTCCGGGATCGGCTGGAAGGCCGGCGGGTTGTCCTGGTCGAAGCCCTGCGCGCCGAGGGCGTCGCAGGAGGCGCCGACCTCGGGGTGGGTGAAGCGGTTGAGCCGCAGCGCGCGGATGAACTGGTCGATCCGCTCGTCGTCGGCGGTCTGGACCTTCAACTGGTTGCCCCAGGACTGCAGCGAGATCGGGGCGTCGAGGCCCGGGTAGGGCGACATCACCGTGTACGGCTGCCCCTCGACCCGCTGGGACAGTGCGGCCTTGCCCGCCTCGTCGAGGGTGTCGGGGTTGTAGGCGATCCACACGGCGCCGTGCTCCAGGGAGTGCACGAGGTTCTCCGAGCGCACCGCGTTCGGGTAGACCACGCCGTTGCACGCGGCCCAGAAGCCGTCGTGCGCGCCGCCGAAGGGCGGGCTGTGGGTGTAGGCGACCCGCTGGAAGCCGAGCACGTGCTGCAGGCCCGGGTAGTCCTGGCTGACGATGCCGGGGATCGCGAGCGCCGGGTTGCGGTTGTCGTCGGTGGGCTCCCAGGCCCGGTTCTGGTTGCGCTGCACCAGCGGGTAGACGATGAACGCCCCCGCGAGCAGCACCAGCACGGTGATCGCGGCGACCATGCCCCAGGGGAACTGGCGCCGGCCGACCGAGCTCGGCATCGACGGTCGCTTCTTGCCGGACTTGCCGCTGGCCATGGGGGAGTCCTGTTCGTGGTCGGCGGGCGGGTTCGCCCGAGTCTAGGAAGGCGCCGTCAGCGGCTCGCCCACCACCCGTAGGAGCGGTAGTCGGGGTAGGGCGCGAGCAGCGGTGCGACCGGACGGGTGGTCACCGTGACGCGGTCACCGGTCACGAGCTCTCCGGGCACCGTGAACGACGCCTGCGCCCACGGCTGGGCGTCCGGCAGTGTCCACTCCCCGGCGGGGCGGCCGTCGACGTCGACGGCGACCACCCGGGTCCGCTCGCCGGGCAGTGCGGGACCGGCGCCGATCCGCCCGGTCAGGGTGACCGGCCGGCCGGGGGCGGTGCCGCCGAGGGTGAAGGTCTCGCCGCCGACGACGTGCCGGCCGCTGTCGGCGACGAGCCGTCCCGGCGCGACGACGGACCGGTCCAGCACCGAGTCCGGCTGCACGCCGAGCACCGGCGGGTCGGTCGTCCAGCCGTGCGCGGCCTCGTCGGCGGTGTCCCCGACGTTCAGGTGGTCCACGATCCGGCCGGGCACGGGTGCGTCCGGTGCCTGCGCGGAGTCCGCGGCGGACCAGTCCGCCCGCCAGATGCTGACCCGGTCGCAGCTGCGGTCGATCTGGCAGGTCTGCGGTGCGGACGCCGAGATCGGCCGGGCGGGCCCGGCGAGCCCGAAGGTGATGACCGGCTCGGTGCCGAGCAGTCCGGCGCGGCCGAGGTCGGCGACGGGGACCCCGCCCCACCGGTCGAACACCGCGAACCACTGCGGCCGACCGTCCGGCGGCAGCGCGCGCAGCGCCTCGTAGAGCGTCCCGGGCCCGTTCAGTGCCGGCGCGGCCATCCCGTTCGTGGTCAGGCCGACCAGGTCGACGGTGCGGTGACCGCCGAACCATGCCGCGGCGCCGACGTCGTTGACGGCGACGACGTCGCCCGGCGGCACGTTCCCGGCGATCCACTGCGCGACGCTCACCGGCCCCTCGCGCATCGCCGAGGCCTGCTGGCCCAGCCGCAGCGCCCAGGCGGGCGTCGCGGCGACGGTGAACAGCAGCACCACCGCGAGCAGCCCGCCGCGCGCCGCCCGGTGCGGCACGAGACCGGCGCCCAGCACCACGAGCAGGAGCAGCAGCGGCAGGAACGGCTGCAGGTAGCGCAGGTCCTGCCACATCGCCGTCGTCAGGGTGGCGACGGCCGCCACCACCAGCACCAGCCCGCCGCCGAGCGCGACCGCGAGGGTCCGCTCCCGGCGCGCGGCGAGCGCGGCGACCCCCAGCGCCGCGACGACGAGCGCGAGCGGCGCCAGCACGTCCTGCCCGGACAGCCCGGCCAGCGAGGCGAGCAGCGCCGCGACGTTGCGCTGCACGTGGTCGGCGATCTCCAGCGGCTGGTGCAGGAACCCGGTGTGCAGCCACGACTTCGCGAGCACCCCGTTGGCCTGGGAGGTTCCGGTGAGCACCCGGAACAGCAGCAGCTGCGCCGCGAACACCACCACCGGCGCCGCGACGAGCAGCCCCCGCGCCGCCGCGCGCCCCGAGGGGAACCCTCGTTGCCACCTAAGCCACGAGAGTTCCCCTGGGGGCGTCCCGGGGCAGGACCGCAGCAGCGTCCACGCCATCGCGGCGGTGAATGCGGCGGCGACCAGGAAGCCCTCGGGACGGGTGAGGGCCAGCAGCGCCGCGACCACCGGCGTCCACCGGAAACGGGGACGTTCGCGCAGGTAGGACAGCAGGGTGCCGGTGACCAGGGCCGCGAGCAGGCCGACCTCCATGCCGCTGGCCCCGCCCCACAGCAGCGGCCCGCACAGCGCGGTGAGCAGTCCCGCCCACCATCCCGCGGCGCGCCCGCCCAGCCGGGTCGCGGCGGCCGAGGTGAACGCCGCGGCGAGGGCGACGCCGACGACCCCGCCCGCGACGGCGACGGCGAGCAGCCACCGGCCGTCGAACCCGACCGCGTGCGCGGCGCCGAGCAGGACCATCCAGAGCAGGCTCGACGCGCCCGTCGTGATCTCCGCACCCGGCTGGTAGCGCAGCGGCTCGCCGTCGCCGAACTGCCGCGCGTACTGCAGGTGGATGTAGACGTCGTCGAGCGGCGGTACCAGGCTCCCGCGGTTGTAGGCCACCGACACCGCGACGAACCCCGCCCCGAGCAGCAGCGCCGCCGCCCCGGAGACGACGGGCGCGCGGGTACTCCGGTCGGTGGAGGGGGGCGTCACGCCCCGCATCGTCGCCGGTCGGGGTGCGGATACCTGCATGAGGGTGCCGGGGGTCCCTCCGTAGAATCCGGGTGGTGAATCCCGACGTGCTCGCCGACCTGGTCCGTGACGTCGCGCGGGACGTGCTGCTCCGACGCGACCTGGACGTCTCCGCCCTGCCGTCCGATGCGGGTGTCGAGCGTCCCCGCAACCCCGACCACGGCGACTACGCGACCAACGTCGCGCTGCGGACCGCCAAGAAGGCCGGCGTGAACCCGCGCGAGCTCGCGACCTGGCTGGCCGAGGAGCTGGCGACCCGCGACGGCGTCGCCAGCGCCGAGATCGCCGGGCCCGGGTTCATCAACCTGCGCCTGGCCGCCGACGCCCAGGGCGCGATCGTCGGGGAGGTCCTCGCCGCGGGCGCGGGCTACGGCACCGGCGACGAGCTGGCCGGGCGCAACGTGAACCTCGAGTTCGTCTCCGCCAACCCGACCGGCCCGCTGCACCTGGGCGGCACCCGGTGGGCCGCGGTCGGTGACGCGCTGGGCCGGGTGCTGTCCGCGCGCGGCGCGAAGGTCACCCGCGAGTACTACTTCAACGACGCCGGCGCCCAGATCGACCGGTTCGTCGGCTCCCTGGTCGCGGCCGCGCAGGGCGAGCCCGCCCCGGAGAACGGCTACGGCGGGGACTACATCGCCGAGATCGCCCAGCGGGTCGTCGCGGCCGAGCCCGGCATCCTCGACCTGCCCGACCAGCAGCGGGACGAGGCGTTCCGCCGGATCGGCGTCGGTTACATGTTCGCCGAGATCAAGCAGAAGCTGGGGGAGTTCCGCGTCGAGTTCGACGTGTGGTTCCACGAGCAGTCGCTGCACGACTCGGGTGCGGTGGAGACCGCCGTCGCCGC
The DNA here is from genome assembly GCF_024124365.1 of Pseudonocardia sp. McavD-2-B. Lineage (NCBI taxonomy): Bacteria > Bacillati > Actinomycetota > Actinomycetes > Pseudonocardiales > Pseudonocardiaceae > Pseudonocardia > Pseudonocardia sp. McavD-2-B. The sequence goes on along the minus strand of NZ_JAMXSG010000100.1, from coordinate 6,473 downwards.
GCTCAAGGAGAAGGGCTCGCTCTACGAGGCCGACGGCGCCTGGTGGCTGCGCTCGACCGACCACGGCGACGACAAGGACCGCGTCGTCATCAAGTCCGACGGCCGCCCCGCCTACATCGCCGGCGACATCGCCTACCTGCGCGACAAGCGGGCGCGCGGGTTCGACCTGTGCATCTACATGCTCGGCGCCGACCACCACGGCTACGTCGCCCGGCTCAAGGCCGCCGCGGCCGCGTTCGGCGACGACCCGGCCGTGGTCGAGGTCCTGATCGGGCAGCTGGTCAACCTGGTCAAGGACGGCACCCCGGTCCGGATGAGCAAGCGCGCCGGCACCGTCGTGACGATGGACGACCTGGTCGGGGCCGTCGGCGTCGACGCCGCCCGGTACTCGCTCGTGCGGTCCTCGGTGGACTCGGGCCTGGACATCGACCTGGACCTGCTGGCCAGCCGGACCAGCGAGAACCCGGTGTTCTACGTCCAGTACGCGCACGCCCGGCTGTCCTCGCTGGCCCGCAACGCCGCCGACCTCGGCATCACCCCCGGCGAGGACTACGGCCTGCTGTCCCATGCCCGTGAGGGTGACCTGATCCGCACCCTCGGCGAGTTCGGCGACGTCGTGCGCACCGCCGCCGAGCTGCGCGAGCCGCACCGGGTCGCCCGCTACCTGGAGTCGCTCGCCGGCGCCTACCACAAGTTCTACGACTCCTGCCGCGTCCTGCCCCAGGGGGACGAGGAGGTCTCCGACCTGCACCGCGCGCGCCTCGCGCTCTGCGTCGCCGCCCGCACGGTGCTCGCCAACGGCCTGGCGCTGCTCGGCGTCGACGCCCCGGAACGGATGTGACATGAGGGCACACCCCGCAGGCCCGATGCACGCGGGCCTCACTCCCGCGCCCGAGTCGGCCGGGCCCCGTCCGGAGAGCGCCGCGGCGCTCGACGAGCTGGCGCCCGCGGTCTGGCCTCGGCACGCCGCCCGCGGCGCCGACGGCGCGCTGCGCCTGGCCGGGGCCGACGTCCGCGACCTCGCCGCGGCCCACGGCACCCCGCTGTTCGTGCTCGACGAGGACGACTTCCGCGGCCGCTGCAGCGAGTTCGCCGCCGCGTTCGGGGCCGAGGCCGTGCACTACGCGGCGAAGGCGTTCCTGTGTACCGAGATCGCCCGCTGGGTCGCGCAGGAGGGCCTGTCGCTGGACGTGTGCTCCGGCGGCGAGCTGGCCGTGGCACTGCGCGCGGAGTTCCCGCCCGAGCGGATCGCGCTGCACGGCAACAACAAGTCCCTCGCCGAGCTGGAGGCCGCGGTCGAGGCGGGGATCGGCGGGATCGTCGTCGACTCCTTCGACGAGATCGCCCGGCTCGCCGACGTCGCCGCCGCACGGGACACCGTCGCGCCGGTGCTGATCCGGCTCACCGTCGGTGTCGAGGCCCACACCCACGAGTACATCGCCACCGCGCACGAGGACCAGAAGTTCGGGTTCTCCATCGCCGGGGCCGACACGAAGGACTCGGCGGCGCTGGAGGCCGCCCGCCGTGTGCTCGCCGCGAGCCACCTGAGCCTGGTCGGGCTGCACAGCCACATCGGCTCGCAGATCTTCGAGACCGAGGGCTTCGAGGCGGCCGCCCGGCGCGTGGTGAAGGTTCTCGCCGACCTGCACGCCGAGCACGGCGGCGAGAACCTGACCGCGCTGCGCACCCTGGACCTCGGCGGCGGCATCGGCATCGCCTACCGGCCGGGGGACACCCCGCTGTCGATGCCGGCGCTGGCCGAGGAGCTGCGCGCGATCGTCACGCGCGAGTGCGCCGCCTCCGGGCTGGACGTGCCGGCGATCGCCGTCGAGCCGGGCCGGGCCATCGCCGGGCCGGGCACCGTCACCGTCTACGAGGTCGGCACCGTCAAGGACGTCCCGCTCGGCGGGTACTCCCGGCGCTACGTCAGCGTCGACGGCGGGATGAGCGACAACATCCGCACGTCCCTCTACGACGCCGAGTACGACGTACGGCTGGTGTCCCGCGCCAGCGGGCACGACTCGGTCCCCGGCGGGGACGTCCCCGTGCTGTCCCGGGTGGTCGGCAAGCACTGCGAGTCGGGTGACATCGTGGTGCGCGACTGCTGGCTGCCGGCCGATCTCGCGCCGGGCGACCTGCTGGCCGTCGCGGCGACGGGGGCCTACTGCTACGCCATGGCGTCGGGGTACAACCGGCTGCCGCGACCTGCTGTCGTCGCGGTCCGTGACGGGGTCGACCGGACCCTGTTGCGTCGCGAGACACTGGAGGACCAGTTCCGTTTCGAGGTGTGAGCGCACCCGGGTGAGAACCGCCACCCGGACCTGTCCGCACCCGTCCGACCAGGAATGATCGGCGCGCGCCCGAGGGGTGCGCGCACGCGAGGAGGACACGTGGCGAGCGAGACCGGCGCCGTCCGGGTGGCACTGCTGGGCTGCGGCACCGTCGGCACCGAGGTGGTCCGGCTCATCACCGAGCAGGCCGACGAGCTGGCCGCGCGGGTGGGAGCCCGCATCGAGCTGGCAGGGGTCGCCGTGCGGCGACCGCACCGGCACCCCTGGCTGACCGAGAACTTCCCGGACCTGGTGACCACCGATGCCGGCGAGCTCGTGACCCGCGACGACGTCGACGTCGTCGTCGAGGTCATCGGCGGGATCGAGCCGGTCCGCGGCTGGCTGCTGGAGGCGCTCAAGTCCGGCCGCTCGGTCGTGACGGCGAACAAGGCGCTGCTCGCCGAGGACGGCCCGACCCTGGCCGAGGCCGCCGACGCCTCCGGCGCCGACCTCTACTACGAGGCCGCCGTCGCCGGAGCGATCCCGCTGCTGCGCCCGCTGCGCGAGTCCCTGGCCGGGGACCGCATCACCCGGGTCGCCGGCATCGTCAACGGCACCTCGAACTTCATCCTCTCGGCCATGTCCTCGGGCGGGACGTCCTACGCCGACGCGCTGGAGGAGGCGACCCGGCTGGGCTACGCCGAGGCCGACCCGAGCGCCGACGTCGACGGCTACGACGCCGCCTCGAAGGCCGCGATCCTGGCCTCGCTGGCGTTCCACACCCGCTTCACCGCCTCCGACGTGCACCGCGAGGGCATGCGCGGGGTCAGCTCGGCCGACGTCGCCGCCGCCCGCAGGCTCGGCTGCACGATCAAGCTGCTCGCCATCTGCGAGCGTGTGGTGGCCACGGACGGGACCGAGTCGGTCTCGGCGCGCGTCTACCCGGCGATGGTCCCCGACTCGCACCCGCTGGCGGGCGTCGACGGCGCGTACAACGCGGTGTTCGTCGAGGCCGAGGCCGCCGGCCAGCTGATGTTCTACGGCCAGGGCGCAGGCGGCGCGCCGACCGCCTCCGCGGTGCTCGGCGACCTCGTCGCGGTGGCCCGCAACCGGGTCGGCGGCGGCCGCGGGCCGCGCGAGTCGGCCTACGCCAGCCTGCCGGTGCGCCCGATCGGCGAGGTGCCCACCCGGTACCACGTCGACCTCGAGGTGGCCGACCGCGAGGGCGTGCTCGCCACGATCGCGAGCGAGTTCGCGCGGAACGGCGTCTCCATCGCCGCGGTCCGCCAGACCGGCGGGGTGAACGGCTCGGTGGACCGGGTCGACGGCTCGGACCGCAGCCAGGCCCGGCTGACGGTCGTCACGCACTCGGCGCCGGAGGCCGCGCTGTCGGCCACGGTGTCGGCGCTGCTGGACCTCGACCACGTGCTCGGCGTCGCCGGGGTGCTGCGGGTCGAGGGGCTGGGCCGCGCGGTGAGCGCACTGGGTATGGGCGAATGACGACAGGTGGGGGATCAGGGAGTGGACCGGTTGTGACGGGCAGCGTGCGAGGAGTCCGGGGGCCGGCGTCCGGTCCCTTCGGTCCGGTGACCCAGGTCGCCGGTGCGGTCGCGCCGCCGCCACCCGGCCAGTGGCCGGGTGTCATCGAGGCCTACCGCGACCGGATGCCGGTGCAGCCGGACTGGACCGTGGTGACGCTGGGGGAGGGCGGCACGCCGCTGCTGCCGGCCCCCCGGCTGTCGGAGCTGACCGGCTGCCAGGTCTACCTGAAGGTCGACGGCGCCAACCCGACCGGCTCGTTCAAGGACCGCGGCATGACGATGGCGGTCACCGCCGCGCTCGCCGACGGCAAGTCCAGCGTGCTGTGCGCCTCCACCGGCAACACCTCGGCGTCGGCGGCCGCCTACGCCACCCGTGCCGGGATGACCTGTGCGGTGCTCGTGCCGACCGGGAAGATCGCGCTGGGCAAGCTCGCCCAGGCCGTCGCGCACGGCGCCCGGATCCTGCAGATCGACGGCAACTTCGACGACTGCCTGGAGCTGGCCCGCAAGACGACCGCCGACTACCCGGCGATCGCGCTGGTCAACTCGGTGAACCCGACCCGGATCGCCGGCCAGGCCTCGGCCGCCTACGAGATCTGCGACCAGCTGGGCCGCGCCCCGGACGTGCACTGCCTGCCGGTCGGCAACGCCGGCAACATCACCGCGTACTGGCACGGCTACCGCGGCTACCACGCCGACGGCGTCATCCCCGCGCTGCCGCGGATGTTCGGGTTCCAGGCCGCCGGCGCCGCACCGCTGGTGCACGGCGCCCCGGTGAGCGACCCCGAGACGATCGCGACCGCCATCCGGATCGGTGCCCCCGCCTCGTGGAAGGGCGCGACCACCGCGCGCGACGAGTCGAACGGGAAGTTCGCCGCCGTCACCGACGACGAGATCCTCGCCGCCTACCGGATGCTGTCCGCGCAGGAGGGCGTGTTCGTCGAGCCCGCATCGGCGTCCAGCGTCGCCGGGCTGCTGCAGAGCCACGCCGACGGGTCGCTGCCCCCCGGCTCCCTCGCGGTGTGCACGGTGACCGGGCACGGCCTGAAGGACCCCGACACCGCTCTGCTCACCGCGCCGGACCCGGAGATCGTCCCGATCGACCCCGGTGCGGTCGCGGCGGCGCTCGAGCTGGCCTGATGGGTCGCCCGACGCGCGTACTGGTGCGGGTCCCGGGGTCGACGGCCAACCTCGGCCCCGGCTTCGACTCCCTCGGCATGGCCCTGGCGTTGTACGACGAGATCGAGGTCGAGACCTTCGAGACGCCGGGGGTGTTCGTCGACGTCGCGGGGCAGGGCTGCCGGCACGTCCCCCGCGACGAGCGGCACCTGGTCCTGCGGGCGATGCGTCTGGCCTTCGAGACGTTCGGCGGGGCGCCCGCGGGGCTGCGGCTGCGCTGCCTCAACGCGGTGCCGCACTCACGCGGCCTCGGCAGCTCCGCGGCGGCCGCCGTCGCCGGGGTGACGGCCGCCGCCGTGCTGGCCGGGCGGGACCCGGAGCTGGAGCGCGATGCGCTGCTGCAGCTCTCCGCCGGCATGGAGGGCCACGCCGACAACGCCGCGGCCAGTCTGCTCGGCGGGTTCGTGGTGGCCTGGGAGGCGGCGGGGTCGGCCCGGCGCTTCCACGCCGAGAGGTTGGAGGTGCACCCCGACGTGCACCCGGTCGCCTGCGTGCCCGACGTCGAGTCCTCGACCAAGACCACCCGGGGGCTGCTGCCCGAGCAGGTCCCGCTGGCCGACGCCGCGTTCACCGGCAGCCGCTGCGCACTGGCGGTGCTGGCGATGACCCGGCGGCCGGACCTGCTCATGGCGGCCACCGAGGACCGGCTGCACCAGCCCTACCGGCGGCCGGCGTACCCGTCGTCGCTGCAGCTGGTCGAGGCGCTGCGCGAGCACGGCGTACCCGCCGCGATCTCCGGCGCCGGGCCGACGGTGCTGGCCCTGACCCGCGACGGCGTGCTGCCCGACGGCGTCGACACCGACGGTTTCGCGGTGCAGCGGCTGCCGGTCGACGCCACCGGTGTGCAGGTCGAGGTCCGCTGAGCACCGGTGCCCGCAGGGAACGTGAGGTACGCGACCCCGTGTGTCGGCGCGTCGCCCGAGGGGGGTTGTTGCCGCCCCGGGGTGTACGGACTAGTGTCGCCCGTGCATGGCGATCCACGCGACATCGGCGTAGTCTTGCGGCCGGGCCCGCTCGCCCGATCTCCTTTCTGAACTGGACTCGGAATCCCGAACGGGCGGCCTGACTCCCGCGACGTCGTCGTGGGACTCCATCTGTGAATGCTGCCGATACGGGGTCTCCGTATCGGCCGAGCGTGTGACATCCCCTGACCTGGACAGGTAACCGGGTCGGTCAGGAAGGAACTCTGTGAGCGAGACCGATCTCGCCGGTACCGGGACCGCGTCGGCCGAGGCGGCGCCCCGCCGACGCGGCGGCCTGTCCGGCATGGTGCTGGCCGAGCTGCGCCAGCTGGCCACCGAGCTGAACGTCCCGGACATCTCCGGCATGCGGAAGGGCGACCTGATCGCGGCCATCAAGGAGCGTCAGGGCGGAGCGGCGGCGGCCCCCGCGAAGAAGCCGAAGGCGAAGGCGGACCCCGCCGCCACCACCGGCTCCGACGGTGCGGGCGCGCCGCAGCTCGCCCTCGGCGACACCGCCGCGG